>JANXQG010000391.1 GCA_025356915.1 Planctomycetota bacterium
GTACAGTTATTGATTCGCCGTTCCTAAGGGCAAGGGCGACGAGGATGGTCTCGTCGCAGTAGTGCATCACTCAACCATTTATGAGGGGGACACCATGGCAAGCACTCGGATTCCGCTGATCAAGACCGATACCGAGGCCCAGAGTTTAGCTGACAAGCTGGAAATGAGCACTGCGGAGATCGGACTGACGGTCCGCACGACAAACTGCCTGGAAGAGCGGGGTATTTTCACGGTCGCCGACCTGCTGAACTGTACCCGAGAGGATCTGCTGGCCATCACCAATTTCGGCGAGAAAACATTGAATGAAGTCTATGTGGCTCTGGAGGGGGTTGGCTTCCATCGCGCGCCCAATCGAGCAAAATCTGTCAAAAAGTCGTCTCCACCCAATCGACCGAGGTAAACGCCCTGCCGTTAACTCCTCCCGCAACAAATTCTACTTTGAAAAAACGCTTTTGTGGCTCGTAACTTTCGCTACTTTGAAAAAAAGCGAGGCCACCGACGGACCGGCTCCCGGCTGTTGGGTAGCGTCGGCGAGGCTATTTTCTTCGCCGTTATGCTGGTGGTTGGCTGCGCCGCCATCTATTTCGGCATTGCTCGGCTGATTATTCCCGAATGGCGTGTCAATCACGAATTTGTCGAGCATGCGTGCAAGGTGGTCGAAAAACGGGTTATCGACGTTCCGAGCGAAAAGGGCATGCTATTCCAACCCGTGGTCAAAATCGACTACGAGATCCAGGGCGTTACCTACTCGCCGTATACCTACGACATCCATCACACGATGCTGAGCACACGGGACGAAGCTCAGGCAGCCATCGACCGCTTTACGGAGCGGCAGACCTATCCCTGCTGGTACGACCCGGCTAAACCAAGCGATGCGGTACTCGTGCGGGGTCACCAGTGGTGGATTTGGCCGGCACTGCTGATTCCCGCTTCGTTCGTCGTCATCGGCATCGGCGGACTTGTCTTCACGATACTGCACTGGGGCAAATCATTGGAGCACCGCGCCGCAGTGGTGCGGAGCGTGCCAACTCCCGAGTTGTTCGACCTGCCGGCGGCCGTCAATCCAAAATACCCTTATACCCCTGATTGCAGCGAGATCACCAGCAGTCCCGGTACACGACTGGCCTATCGCCTGCCGCTGGCGCAGTCACCCGGCTGGACGCTGTTGGGGCTCTTGGTGGCCTGCTTGGCCTGGAACGGCGCGGTATCGGTCTTCGTGGTGATGGTCATACGTAGTTATTTGGCAGGAATTTCCGACTGGCCGATGATGCTCTTTATCGTGCCGTTCCTCGTCGTGGGCATCGCCTTGGTGATCGTATTCGCTCGGCTGTTGCGTCATACCGCCGGTATCGGACCTACGCTCGTCGAGATCAGCGATCATCCCCTGTTGCCCGGCCATGGCTATCACCTCTTCCTCTCGCAGTCGGGGAATTTGAAGCTCAAATCGATCTCCGTGTCGCTCATCTGCGAGGAGGAAGCGGTCTTTCGCCATGGCACGAACGCCCGCAGCGAAAGCCGCGAGGTCTTCCGCCAGTCACTCTATTCGAGCACCAGCTCGATCATCCGGCCTGATGAACCGCTCGAGGCCGAGTGCGATCTGCCGATTCCGGCCGAGGCCATGCACTCTTTCCGCGCCAACCACAATCAAGTGCAGTGGAAGCTCATCGTGCATGGTAAAATTCTCGGCTGGCAAGGTTTCCAGCGATCGTTCCCCGTTGTTGTTCGGCCTTTACCCGTCGATCACGTCAGCGGAAGGACAAGCCCATGAACGAGCCGGAAATCATCATCCGCCTGGACGAAGACGGCCAGATTTATTCGCCTGGGGCGACGCTTTCCGGCAAATACCGTATCGAGGCGGTGGAGGGGGCGTCCCTACAGGCCGTCGAGGTCTCGGTTCTCTGGTACAGCGAGGGGAAGGGTGACGAGGATCTGGCTGTCCACGAGTTCTGGCGGAAGGACGCCGACTCCGGCGAACTGGGCAATCCTCGTCGTCCCGACCGCTTCAGCACTACCCTGCCGCTAAGTCCCTTAAGCTACGACGGCCAAATCGTGAAGATACGCTGGTGCGTCCGCGTGCGGGTCATCTTCAATCGTGGCCGCGACCTCGTGGCCCAAAGGCTCTTTCGTTTGGGGAATGTCCCGCCAGTCAAGCCGCCTATCCTTGATGCCTAATCATCTTCTCCCCTTCGATGTGAGCAACCCTTTTTGCGCCTCGCGGCTGCGACCGGGCACGATCGACTATGTCTTTGAACGAGGCAAGAGTCTCGAACAACTCGTTGATGCCCTCGAAGCCAATGCCTGGCACGGCCAAATCACAGGAGGCCACGGCACCGGCAAGTCGACCCTGCTGGCTGCCTTGACGCCAGCCATGGAAGGCCGCGGCCGCTTGGTTAAATCCATCACTCTCGTGGCTGGACAACGACATCTACCGCGAGAATTCATCAGTTCGTTGCGGCTCTCTGCCGGCCTGGGAGTGGCCGTGGTCGACGGCGTCGAGCAACTCCATTTTTGGAATCGCCTGCTCCTGAATCGATTCTGTCAGACTCAAGGCGTTGGCCTTGTGGTAGCATCGCATCGTTCGGCTGACTTGCCCAGTCTCCACGAAACGGCCGTCGACGAGACCCGGGCCTGGAGCGTGGTCCAACGGCTTCAGAATGGCTTTCCTCCGCGGATTCAAAGTGGCGATCTTGTCCAGCGACTGGCCCAGCATCAGGGCAATCTGCGGGAAGCGTTGTTTGATCTCTACGACCTCTATGAAGATCGATCGCGCGGGTAGGTTTTTGCATTTTTCTCCACGACGCAAATCGTGACCTACATTTACTTAGGTGTTGTTGCGCACATGTTTCCGTGATGCCGCTGTAGTGCGTCAGGTCGCTTGCGTGCAACAACCGTCACAATCGCTACCAAGAGAAAACTTAACCAAATGCGCGGCCGACCGCGGTCGCTCCTTGACGATTTGACTCAAACCGGATGAGATAGAGGTGTCGACAAATTTTCGACCGCCGAAGGAGACTCAAATAATGAACTGGATGAATCTGCGCCGAGTGATGTTGATCGCTTGCACGACTACAGTCTTGCTGGGTGCGCCGAGCCGTGGTTGGGCGGAGTGCGCGCTGTGGAATTGGTTGTTCGGCCACGGGCAAACCACCTACGCGGCACCCTACTCCCCGCCCAACATCTACGCTCCCACCGCGCCAGCGTATGGCTGCGCTCCTACCCAATGCGCGCCAGCCCAATGTGTTCCGGCTCAGCCAGCCTGCCAGCCCTGCACGCCAACTGCCACCTACCGCATTTCCTACCGACCGGTGCCTACCGTGGCCTACATGCCGGTCGTCAGTATCGACCCTTGCAGCGGTTGCGCGGTGACGACCTACCGTCCGACCCGAGCCTGGACCTATCAGGCCTCGTTGTTACCGTACTCGACTTACCGAGTTGGCTATGCTCCCGTGGGTTATGGTTCCTGCGGCAGTTGCGCCCCAAACAGTGGTTATTCGACGTCCTACGGCGGATGCTCGTCGTATAACACGAGTGTCTCCAGCGGTTATGTCACGTCGAACGGATGCTCTTCGTGTGCATCGAGTCCGATGCCGCTCTCCGGAACACCGTTGCCTCGTCCTGGCGACTTGAGTCAGCCGCCGGTTGCGTCACCGCCCTTGACCGCCCCATCGCTGCCCGCGACGATTGGCCCGCCAACCATGGCGCCCCTGGTGCCCGGTTCATCATCGGAAGTGCCAAAAACTTATGCTCCCGGTGCCACCGGTGCCCCGATATCGCCGAGTGCGCCCGGTGCTGGCACTTCACCTTCCGGCACGTTTTATCGCGTTCCGACCTCCAACGAGGGGAAAAGCGGTGTCGAGCCACTGCGGATCCAGAACATCCCCCCCGTCTCAAACGGTCCGCAACTGAGTCCCTCGCCCAACGCGCGTCCCGAGAACGAGAATCGCATTACCTCTCGAAGCGTTTTGCAGGCCACTTACTTCCAGCTTCTACAATCACCGCCAGCATCGGTTCCGGCACGAATGATCGCCACGCCGGCGCGGACCTC
>JANXQG010000411.1 GCA_025356915.1 Planctomycetota bacterium
GAAATCCTTCGTTAGCGGGGGGCGGCGAGATTTCGTATGCGAACCTATTCCCCTCCACTAAGCTCCAGGTGCAACTGCGGATCTGATCCAACATTTCTTCGCAGTGAGAAAAAAATTTGCGAAAATCCTGGCCAGGTTTAATTCAACAATCGTCAGGGTAACATTCCGTTGGTTGCCCGTCGTCCCGCCCTACGAATTAGTCAGACAAATCTTCCCCTTCTCGATCAGCTCGAGGAACTCGCGATTGCTATCCAATAACTCGGAGAGACTTGCCATTTCCCGCAGCGTGAACCAGTGGATTGACTCGACCTCGCAAGGATTAGGCACTGCCACGGCAATCGGATCCATGTCGGCAAGCCACCAGGCGAGATGGACTTTCCAAGCAGTCACGCATTCCCAGAGCCGCCGCGTGGGACAGATCGGAATGCCAATCTCCTCGTGAATCTCACGGACAACGGCGGTCTCTTCCGTTTCACCCTCCTCGATGCCACCACCAGGAAAACAATAGCACAACGGAGCGATCACATGCCGGGAGCGGCGGATCACCAACATTCGGCCATCCTGGACAATAATCGCCACCACGCCACGGCGGCCGGGAGTTTCGGGAATCTTTTCCATGGAGACAATCGTAACGAACAAAAACAGCGGTGCAACCCCAGGGAGTGCTCAAGGGATGGTAGAGACTGTGATCCGCAGCGGCTTATCTGAAGTGATCTTGATCCAGACGATCAGGTCGGTGCCGGCAAGCGTACGGCGATGGCCGTAACGGAAGGTGCGGCCTCGTGGAACCTTCACATCGTCAATCTTCAGGGTGGCTTCATGTTCTCCCCATCCCTGAATGACGAAAGCCGGATTGAAGATGGGTGAATCCGCGCTTCCGGCCAACGCGAGGTCGAGTTCGTTGCCAGCCTCCATCCGTTTCAAGACATAGGCCCGCTGATCGGGGGCATATCCGACGCTGGAAAAAGCCTTTCCGGTGGTCTTGATGGCTGGCGGATGAATCCATGCTTTTGCCATGGGGAGTAGTCCGACTGCCGACTTATCGGTCATGCCGTAGAGGAATGCACCGGAGGGTTGCGTGACCCAAGTGAGCGAAGAATGGGCGGCCTGATCGGGTGCCATGGCGTAGCGGCCATCGCTTGAAACCCGGGCCACAGGCCAGTGATTCCACCAAGGAAAATGCGAGAACTCCTTGCGGACCTCGCAATTGAAGGTTCCAATCGTGGAACCTGGCTTCACGATGATCAACGGTTTGAAGTGCGATTTCAGGTTGACCATCTGGATGATCGGCGACTCAAGGTCCAGCTTGGGATAGCCCTTCTCCCAGGAATAGGTTTTGGATTCTCCCTTGAGATTAGCCAAACTGATGGCATCCAACTCGCAGTTATCTTCAGGGCGAGTCCCCGGCTCGTTCAAGAAAATCGTCTCCTGATCCACGCGATGCGCGCGCTCGGGCCACCAACCGGTCACGTCGCGGGTAGTCACGCCGTCGGGATAGACATAGTAAAATTCGTCGCCGAACTGTCCTCGCCCCGCCACCTCGTCATAATTAGCGAAGCGGTAGGCCGCATCGACCATGGCATAGCGCCAATGCATGACAACCCGGGCATCGGTGTTCTCGACGATGCGGACATGGGAAAATCGACATTCGACGTCCGACATGTGTTCACAGCATCCAACCGCCCCTTGGCCACCCCTTTTTCGTAACTCTTCAGGCCAGACCCCGGTTTCCAGGCTCTGGTCAGCCATCCATTTCCCGTTCTCGGTGACCCAACAGGGAGAAAAACGGGTTCCCTTCCAAAAAACCATCTGCACGGGCAATTCATCGAATTTGACGACGATATCCTCTTCGCCAGCCATCTGCCACAAGGCATCCCATTGCTCGTAATAATCCAGTTTGGTCGGGTAAGCGCCGAAACGATTGGGACCCTTGGTAACATCGGGGAATCGGCGAGCCGGAATATTCGGCGCGGCGGATGGCTTATCCGCTGCCCACGAGTCTTGGATTTCTTTTTCCGCAAGCGGCCGGTCGTGAATCTTGATCTCGTCCAAGAGTCCATCCAGCGACCACCACGAGGGGAACTTGGCCCAATCCCGAACCAGGTGCGCTGGAACCATTTTCTCGTGGTTGCGTCCGAGGTAAAGATCGATATCCTTGGCAAGGCTGAGCCTTTTCTCGACCGGAAATGAGCCGACAAGTTGACCATCGAGGAAGAGCCGAACGCCAAAGGCCGGGTCATACACGGCCGCCAGGTGATACCAGGTCTTGAGGCGAAGCACCTGCGCGGCCATGCATTTCGTCCAGCGGAAATCGGCAGCTAGTTGGAGGCCAAAGTGTCCGGTGCTATCGATTCCGAACGAGTATCCGCGCGTCTCGCCATCGCGTTGGGCGATGATGGGTGTCCAGTTCCACGAATACGCAGCCAGGGCTACCCAGCCCTGCAAGGTGAAGCCCCTACTCAGATCGGGAACTTTGGCCGACGGCCGACGGACAAGGGTGGTAAACCCATCGAACCGCAGGCAATTCCCGCGAACGCCTTCGGACAGAAACTTGTAGTTCCCCTCAATGGTGTCGGTTATTTTACCCACGGAGTCGAGGGCGGTCTTCTCACCGAACGTCCACGAGGCGACGGGACCTTCCGTGGCTTGTAACCGACCGCCCGCGGAAAGAATAATCAGGCCCATGAAAAAAGTAAATCGTGTCGTCATTGGTTAAACTCCCGCCACATCACTAGAGTCTTGAGTAGAACGGAATTCATTCCGTTTACCCGAACAAAATAAAGCAATGGAATAATTTCCATTCGACTCAGGGCAGATTCATCCACCGGACCAGATTCTACCACGCCGACAGTCCCCTTTTCAAGTTTGGTCAAGTCAGCAACAGGAGAATTTCGCTCCACGAACCACTTCACAATTTTCCGGAGGCCAGCAAGACGATAGCAGAAATTGCTCGAATGACTCCCATGCAGTATAATCGGCCACCAATGTCGGCGGCGTGGCTCGGTCAGGAGACCGGCCACAACAATGCTTTGCAAAATAGATACCCCCAAAAGAAACAATCATGTCTCTCTGTAAGTCGAAAACCCTTCCTCGTATTCTGTCGGTCATGGTTCTGTCGCTCACCGCAACCGTGTCGGCACGGGCGCAAGTCGAAGGTCCGCCCAAAGAGATGCAGGCAACCGTGACGATCGATACCGACGCGCGCTCCGTGCCCTACAGCCGAATGATCTTCGGCGGCTTTATTGAGCACTTTGATGGACAGGTTTACGGCGGGCTGTTTGAACCCGGTTCGCTGCTGTCGGACGAGCGGGGGTTCCGCAAGGATGTCATCGAGGCGATGAAAGAACTGAAGGTTTCCATCGTGCGCTGGCCGGGTGGATGTTTTGCCAGCGGCTATCACTGGAAAGATGGCGTCGGACTCAATCGTAAACCGACCCCCGATCCGGTCTGGGGCGTTACCGACCCCAACACGTTTGGCACCGACGAGTTCGTCGAGTGGTGCCGGCTCATTGGCAGCGAGCCTTATATCTGCACGAATGCAGGTAACGGCACGCCCGAAGAGATGAGCCAGTGGGTTGAATACTGCAACGCGACCCAGGGCCCGTACGCCGAAATGCGCGCGGCCGGTGGTCACGCCAAGCCGCTGAATGTCCGCTACTGGAGTATTGGCAACGAGAACTGGGGCGGTCACGAAATCGGTGCGCGAACTCCGAAAGAGTGGGGGCCGTTGGTCCGCAAGTCGGCTGAATTGATGCTGGCCGCCGACCCCAAACTCGTTTTGCTGGCCGCCGCGACGCCTGATCGGGGGTGGACCCTGCCGCTACTGAAAATAGCCGGGCAACACCTCGCTTATGTCTGCATCCACGAGTACTGGCTGGGCTTTTG
>JANXQG010000438.1 GCA_025356915.1 Planctomycetota bacterium
GAGTCGTAAAGCGATCCTAATGCGACCTGGAACGTGTATTTCTGTCCGGCTACGACCTGAACCTTGAAGTAGTTCGTATCGCTGGAATTGGCCACATAGCCTTGTGCGGTGGAGCCGATGGCCACGGCCACGGCCGTCGACGGATTCGTTCCATGTGTGACAGGGGTAACCGGCGTGGGGGTAGCCAGAAGCTTCAACGTATTATAAGCATTCAGCCTTCCACCGCTGACGACCTTTCCAGCCAACGCGGGAAGCTTGTCGACACCTTGCAGCAGGGCGTTGCGGACTTGCGCCACCGTGGCATTGGGGTTGGCCGCCCAGGCCAAGGCCGCCACGCCGGCGACCTGGGGCGAGGCCATGCTCGTGCCGGATAAGTAACCATACTTGCCGCCTGGCAGCGTGCTGTAGATACTGACGCCCGGCGCAGCCAGGCTGACCGTGTTGGCCCCGTAATTGCTAAAGACGCGAGCCGGTCGTTTGAATCACTCGCGGCCACGGAAACGACGTTCACCAGGCCCGAATTGGCCGGGTACTGCGGCTTCAGGTCGTTGTTGCTGGCCGAGTTTCCTGCTGCTGCCACGAAGAGAATTCCCGCATCGCCGGCCGCCTTGATCGCCGAATTCAAGCCGATGTCGCTGTCAGTGCTGCTCCAACTGGCGTTGATCACTCGCACGTTGACGCCGTACTGGGTCCGCTGCATCGTGGCATAGTTGATTGCGCGGATGGCGTCGGATGTATAGCCTCCGCCGTTGGCGTCGAGGAACTTCAGCGGCATGATCGTGACGTTCCAATTCACGCCGGTCACACCCACGCCGTTGTTCCCCACCGCTCCAATCGTGCCGGCCACGTGGGTGCCGTGCCCGTTGTTGTCCATGGGATCGCCGTTGTTGTCGGCAAAATTATAGCCATGTAGATCGCCGTTAAAGCCGTCCCGGCCAGTGTTGGGATTGTTCCAGATGTTCGCGGCGAGGTCGGAATGCGTGTAATCGACGCCGGAGTCGATTACGGCCACTACCACGTTCTTGCTGCCGGTCGTGATGCTCCAAGCCTGGGTGGCGTGGATGTCGGATCCGGCCGTCCCGCTGTTCTGTCCCGTGTTGCTGAGTGCCCAGAGCTGCGAGTACTGGGCGTCGCTGGGTGCCGCGTTGCTCTGCTTGAGCGAATCGAGTTCAAACCAGGCAATCTGGCTGTCAGACTGTAAGGCAGCGGCTACCTGAACGGCCGTGGCACTATAGGAACGTACCAGCACTTCACCCACCGCACCCAGACCTTCAAGGATCTGGAACTGTACACCATTCTGTGGCAGCAGATGGGCTGCATCGGCCGCATTGTTCATGCCGCTTAGCGAAGCCGTATTGAACTGCACGATCCAATCCAGTTGGCCGCTGGCGTTGCTTGCGGCCGGCGTGCCGGATGCGATCGGCGTACCGCTGGCGGCAATCGATGGCGTCGACGCATGATGAGGTTGATTGGCTGCGGCATAGTTGCCGAACCAGCCCGACGAAACCATGGCCGAGACCAGGTCGCCTGTGAGCATTTGCCGAACTTCGAGTTGTTCGAGCCGAAGCGATTTTCGCACGGCGCGCAGGCTGAGCCTGGAGGAGGTTTTGCCTCGATGTCGCATTGGTGCCTACCGTTGAATTCGGTTGCCAAGCCGTCCCAACCGGGAGCTAACCGGGATGGGGTCGAGACCCTCGGCTCTGCCGCGAAAGCGGCATATTATTTTTGAAAAGACGAAACTACGAGAAAAGTCAGCGACGAGCCTGAAAAGGGAGCGGCTTCATCGTTATCTAAACTCTGTGTCAATTTTGCCCTGGAGTCAACCATTTTGTCGACGAATTATCTCGAATTGACGAAGGAGGATTACCGACAATTCCAGCTTCTTTTTTGCCACACGTTTCCTTTTTGCCACACCAGCGTTGCCAGTCAAGGGCAACGCCTGTTCGGAGAGATTAGTGAATCGCCGGACTTCCGTCAAGAGCGGAAGTTGGCGGAAGTTGGCCTTCTCCTGTAATCCGGATTGACTTCCGTGCGGAATAATGCCACGCTGGGGGTTTAGAGGTTGTCTGGTCCTAGGATTTTTTTGGAGGTTCTCTGATGCCCCTATGCACTTGGTTGTTAAGTTTGTCGTTGATCAGCCAAATTGGCGACAATCCTTCCGCTCCCGTGACTGAGGCTCCGCGCATTACCAATCCGGGTGGGCCAGCAGTTCTCGCCGAAACTCGTCCGGGAACTCTTGCCATTGACAGGGATCTTATTCTCGAGCCAGCGGCAGTCCGGGCCGGGGTTGTTCAATCTGTACGGGCAACAACTGCGCAACTGGTAAGTGACGCCCTCACCTTACCGCCAGGTAGCAAGGTAAGCGGCCAAACGGTTTCGCTGGTATCGGTCGTCGCAACGGCACCAGAACGTCACCGGCAAATCGAAGCAGTTCACGCCTATTGGAGGCTAGTGGAGGCCATGGGCGAATATCATTTCAGTCATGAGCGTCAGCAGCGACTCCTGCGGCTGCGCACGGGAAATGACGAAGCGGCCGATCTGCGAACCGCTCGGGCGGTTGCCACGGCACAAATGTGCGAGGCCGAATTGCAGATAATGACCGCCCAACACGATCTGGCTGAAATTCTGCTTCTCGTTCCTGACGCTCCCTTGCCGTTGCCTGCCGACCAACCGCTGGTTGGCCCCTATCGTACGCTGTTCGCTGAATTGTTTGCCGGAAAGAAGGCCCCGGATCGTGCCCGAATGCTCGATCAGAGGCTGACGCTTCGCAACCAAGCGGTTGAGAGTCATGCCGTGGCTTTATTGGCGGCCGAAGACGCACTGGA
>JANXQG010000444.1 GCA_025356915.1 Planctomycetota bacterium
GTCGTCTTGCCGGAGCCTGTCGGACCAGTGACCAGCACGATGCCGTTGGGCCGGCGGATGATCTCGCGGAAGTGGGCCAGAGTGGCCGATTCCATCCCCACGGCCCCCAGGTCGAGCATGACCACGGAGCGGTCCAGGATCCGCATGACAACACTTTCGCCAAACATCGTGGGCAGCACGCTAACGCGCAAGTCGACCGGGTGGCCGCCGACCGTCAGACGGATGCGGCCGTCTTGTGGCACTCGGCGTTCGGCGATGTCGAGGTTTGCCATGACCTTAATGCGCGTGGTGATGGCAAAGGCCAGGTGGCGGGGTGGCGGCACCATTTCATACAGCACGCCGTCGGCACGGATGCGGATCTTGAATTCGTTCTCGAAAGGCTCGAAGTGCAAGTCGCTGGCGTGATCCTTGATGGCCATCAGGAGCACCATGTTCAAGAGCTTGCGGACCGGGGCACTGTCAGCCAGAGCCTCGGCACCGGTCAGATCGAGTACACCCTTCTCCAGCGCGGCAGCGGCGGCGGCCAGATCAACGTCGCGCTCCATGTCGGCGATCAGGTTCTCGACGCTTTCGCCCCCGGCGGCATAGTACCGCGACAAAGCCTTGAGTACGTCCCTTTCCGTCGCCACCACGGCACGCACACTGTAACCCAAAAAGCTCCGCAACTCGTCGATCACCGACAGCTTTTGCGGATCGCACATGGCGATCGTGAGCGTATTATCCTCAAACTGGACAGGCACGACGCGATAGAGTTGAGCCATCGGCTCGGTGATCATCGCCAACACACTGGGTGCTACCACGAGTTCGGCCAGACTGATGACCTGCATGCCCATCTGCTCGGCCATGCCCTGCGCGAGTTGCTCGTCGGTCAGCAAGCCCATGCCGATAGCCACCTGACCGAACAGTTCGGTGGGCCGCTGCCGTTGCTCCTCGAGGATCACCTTCACCCGATCTTCGGTGAGAAAACCGAGGTCAACTAAAATTCGTCCGATGCGTCGCATTGCCATGGTTAAGTCCCTATAACGGTTTATCCGCCCCGTCGTCGTCGAAAATGCCCCGTTCCGCCTTGGCGATCCGCGATGCCAGATCCTCGGCATTATTGGCGCGGAGAAGCACCTCCTTCTTCTCCACGAGGCCGGCTTTCCAAAGTTTGAACATGTGGTCGTCCAGGAGTTGCATGCCTTGTTTTTGCCCCGTCTGGATCGACGAGGTGATACGAAAGGTCTTGTTTTCTCGAATCAGGTTGCCGATGGCGGGGGTGCAGTTGAGCATCTCGTAAGCCGCCACGCGGCCGCCGCCAATCCTGGGCAGCAATGCCTGCGATATGATGCCGATAACCGATGTGGATAATTGGGTGCGGATCTGTTCCTGCTGGTCCGGGGGGAACACATCGATGACACGGTTTACCGTACCCTGGGCACCCGTGGTGTGCAGCGTGGCGAAAACGATGTGGCCCGTTTCCGCTGCAGTGATGGCCGCTTCAATCGTCTCCAGATCGCGCATTTCGCCCACCATGATAATGTCGGGATCCTGTCGCAAGGCGCGGCGGATCGCCTCGGCGAAGCTACCCACATCGACCCCGATTTCACGCTGGTTGACCGTACACTTCTTGTGGGGGTGATAGAACTCGATCGGATCCTCGATCGTGATGATGTGGTGATCGCAGGTCTGGTTCAAGTAGTCAATGGCCGCAGCCAAGGTCGTCGTCTTGCCCGAACCGGTAGGGCCGGTGACCAGAATCAGGCCGCGGGGGCGCATGATCAAGTCCTTGAGCAAGGGAGGGGTGCCCAAATCGTCAAAAGTCAAAAGCTTGTTGGGGATCTGCCGCAGGACCATGCCCACGCAGCCCTTTTGCTTGAAAAGCGAAACGCGGAAGCGAGCCAGGTCGCCAAAAGCGAAACCGAAGTCGGCACCGCCCTTCTCTTGCAGCTCTTTCTGTGACCGCTCCGGCGCGATGCTCTTCATCAGAGCCATCGTGTCCTCGGGCTCGAGAACCTTGGTTTCCAGCCGTTTCATGTGGCCATCGAGCCGCAACACGGGGGGCTGCCCGACGGCAATGTGCAGATCGCTCGCCTTGCGTTTGACGACCGTGTGCAACAGCTTGTCGATGAGAATCGTGCCCATAGCCAAATACCTTTCGGTTCGCTTGGAACCAAGTGATCCCAAGAGGTGCAACTACCCCATAAATCGGATTGAGAAGCCTGTCGTGCTTGGGGGTCCATTGCCCTTGGCCCTGAGCACTAGGATTATTCGCAATGTTTTCATAAAAGACAAAACGAAAGACAAAATTGACCAAATGAGGCAGTAACACCTTGCTCCCCCCTGTGTAGCCGCTGCGCGGCAACCCTGGGCTGGGGGACAGGATCCCTTTGGAATACGGAGATCCCAAATTGGACAATGATACCAAAATCCTCAAGTTCGTCCGTGTGGGGCTCGTTTCACTCGTCCCACCCTACGCATCTCCCCGCCCACCGCCTCACGCTCCCGCTAATCGCTCTCTGCCCGCTTGGCAACGCGGAAGACTTCTTCCAGGGTGGTTATTCCATTCACCGCCTTTTCCAGGCCATCCCAGTACAGGGTCCGCATTCCTTCGGATTGGGCAGCACGGCGGACGTGTTCGGTTGGTGCCTCATTGAAGGTCAGTTCGCGGACCTTCGATGACATCAACATCAGTTCATAGATACCCAATCTTCCGCGGTATCCAGACCCCTGGCAGTTACCACACCCCTTCCCCCGGGAGAAGGATGCCCTGGCGAGCATCTCGGGAGTGACTCCGGCCGTCTGCAAAGTGGCTTCGCTTGGGTTATACGGTTGTTTGCACTTCTGGCAAACGACGCGAACCAGCCGCTGTGCCATGATCGCCACGACACTGCTAGCCACCAAGTAGGCGGGTACTCCCATGTCGATCAAACGTGTAATAGCACTGGGCGCATCGTTCGTATGTAGTGTACTGAATACTAAGTGTCCCGTCAAAGATGCCTGGATACCCATTTGAGCCGTTTCCAAATCACGCATTTCTCCAACCAGAATCACGTTTGGAGCTTGTCGCAACATGGCGCGGATGACCCGGGCAAAATCCAATCCGATCTCGTGCCGAATTTCTACTTGATTCACCCCTGGAAGGTAGTATTCTACCGGATCTTCGGCCGTAATGATTTTGCGGTCCGGAGTGTTTAGCGCGTTGAGCGCGGCATAGAGCGAAGTTGTCTTGCCGGAACCTGTGGGACCAGTTACAAGGATGATTCCGTTGGGACGCTGAATGAGCTGCCGGAACTTCAGGAAATCGTCTTCACCAAAACCAAGTTGCTTCAGTCCGACGCGGATATTGTCCTTATCCAGGATTCGCATCACAATCGACTGGCCGTGAGAAGTGGGGATGATACTCACCCGGAGGTCGAGTTCTTTTTCGCCCACGGTGACTTTGATTCGTCCGTCTTGGGTGCGGCGTCGCTCGGCAATGTCGAGTCGGGCGAGAATTTTAATACGCGATAGAATAGCACCCAACAGCCGTCGTGGGGGGCTGTCGCGTTCAATCAACATTCCGTCGATCCGATACCGGACTCGAATGCGGTTCTCAAACGGTTCAATATGAATGTCGGACGCCCGCGCCTGTACTGCCTCGGAGATGACCATCTGCACCAACCGCACAATGGGGGCACTCGATTCGTCCAGGGTCTCGTCCCCCCTGGGAGCGTCGTCCACCGTTTCGGTAAAGTCGATGGCCGTGTCGGTGAACTCCTGGAGCATGGAGTCCGCGCTTTCGGCAATCGTCTGACCATAATAATGGTTGATTGCCTCGAGGATCGCCTCACGCGGGGCTAGCACGAGGTCTATCTGTCTGTTGAGAATAAACCGCAACTTGTCGACCGTGTCAATATCCGAGGGGTCGCTGAGGATCACCGTCAATCGGCCATCACCTTCCGAAAGGGGGAGAACGGCGTTTTCTCGCGCAACCGACTCGGGCACCAATTCGATGACGGACGGCGGAATGTTGATTTCGTTGACGTTGATGTAGTTCAGGCCGTTCTGCTCTGCGATCGCCCGAGTGACGTCTTCGCCCGTCGCATAGCCGAGACGAACCAAGGCGTCGGGCAGTTTGATGCTCGATTCTTTGGCCATTTTCTTGGCTTCGCTGATTTGCTCAGGACTGACAAGCCCCTGGCGGATGAGAATCTCGGTATATTCGGCTTTCTTTTTGGCCATCAGCGAATCCTAGTTACCCGAAGGAAGGGTTTCAGCGGCGAGAGCCACTCCTATCTAAATTAACGAGTTGGGTTCTCGATGTCAACTGAGTAGCGTGGATGTCGGGGGGAG
>JANXQG010000473.1 GCA_025356915.1 Planctomycetota bacterium
CCGTGACTCCCGTGGTCCATAACGGCGTGAAGTACGTGGCCCCTAACGACAACGGACGTGAGGGAAAGATTGAAGCTCGGGACGAAAAGACTAGCGAGAAACTCTGGGATGTTGTGATCTACAGGATCAAGATCGATCCGAATCTCGAAGGGGACGTTCAATGGGTATTCATCACCGGACTGGCATTTCAGGAAAACGCCCTCTTGGTGACCAACGAGAAAAACGAGCTCTTCACTCTTGATCTCAAAACCAAGAAGGTCGAGAAGAAGAAACCGTGAAGACCCCGGAGGAGTAATCCCGATGACGACAACAAACCAACCATCTCCCGCAGTCGTGAAGAAAATTTAAGCACTGGCCAAGCTCGCCGCTGATCTTCGCCAGGGTCAGCATTTCAACATCACGAGCGAGCCATCAATCGAACATCATAATTCCCTTACCCTTCTCGACATTGAATGTATGCTTGCCGCACTTTGGGCAGCAATCGAAGCCGGGACCACCCCTATCGGCGGGTTTCAGACGAAGCGGCATGAACGGCTTGGTGCAGTCGGGGCACTTGTAGACCTCAATCATCTCGCCGTTGGCTGAGTCCCACACCTTCCTGTCACATTGGTGGAGGCTGAACCACTACTTCTGCTTCACTGAGATAATGCTCATGGGGCCAGAACCATTGGCGATAATGAACAGCATCGCCCCCATGATCGACAGGTTCTTCATAAACTGGATCATCTGTTCCTGCTGGGCTTTTGCGTCGGCAATAGCCCAGAAGTTATGGAAGTAAAAGGTCGCTAGGATGAGGAACACCAGTAGCAACGATGCCCCGATCCTTGCTCTGTATCCCGTGATAACCGAGAGGCTCCCCGCAAGCAGAAACACGATTGCACCAGCCAGCATCAGCTTTGGTTGCGGTATCCCCCTGGAAGCCATGAGTTGGGCCACGTCGCTAAAATGGGGAATCTTGTTGCCCACCGCCGCCATCAGGAAGATGACGCAGAGAAGAACTCGCCCCGTGACCGCCAAAATGCCTTGCAGTTGTTTCATAATTCGTTTCCTTTCGCCTTCAAGAATACCCGAGCAAGGCGACCGAAGCAACAGCATGTACTGGTACTCGCGGGCGAGAAAGCCGGGCCAGTTCAAGATGGATGCCACCGAGAAGCTGTAGGCAATTCAGAGGGAGTGTCTCAGGATCGTCACTACTGGAATATCGTGTAGTTGTGCCGGCACGGTAGGCGTATTCCCATTCGGCTCGAACTGGGTTGAGCCGTTCTTTCTCGTCCCGATCAAAGTAAGTGTCACACGTGGTCGCCCCGCCCAGTTTCTCAATTCCCTCCGCCGCTTCCCTCTGCTCGCTCGCTCTTTTCATTTCCACGGCAAGGCGACCACGACATAACGTGCGTGGCTATTGCCTTGCCGCACCGCTCGCCCTACGATTCCTACAGGAATCGATCCCCGCATCTCCAAAGGCGTAAACCTGCGACCGTGGATGTCGCCGCCGAGTTAGCGAGCGGGAAGGCAAAATGCACTTTTTCCACACAAGCAAGGAGCAACGTCATGACGAGAAAGCCACGTATTCTGGCCTTTGCCGGAAGTACCCGGAAGGATTCGTACAATAAGAAGCTCACCCGGATCGCTGCCAAGGCTGCGGAAGAGTGCGGAGCGGATGTTACGCTGGTGGACCTGAAAGACTTGCCGATGCCGCTGTTCGATGAGGACTTGGAACGAGAGGCGGGGATGCCCGAATCTGCGGCGAAGCTAAAGGCGTTAATGGTCGAAAGCGATGGCTTCTTGATTGCCTCTCCCGAGTACAATAGCTCAATCACCGCCGTTTTGAAGAACGCAATCGACTGGGTATCACGCCCCGTGCCCAATGAGCCGTCACTTTTGGCGTTCAAGGGTAAGACTGCCGTTTTGATGAGTGCCTCGCCCGGCAATCTTGGCGGGCTTCGAGGTCTGGTCCATCTGCGTGCCATCCTTGGCAATATCGGTATGATTGTGCTGCCCGACCAGATCGCCGTTCCCAAGGCATACGAAGCGTTCGATAGCGATGGACGATTGAAGGACGCCAAGCAACAGGCGGGCGTGCAGGACTTGGGCAAGAAACTTGCTGAGACCGTTCACAAACTCATCGCATCGTAGTAGTCCATCCGCCTTACATGACTACAAAAGTAGATCGCGTTACCCATTCATCCGCCAAATCGTGAAATTCAAGAAGCTAGCGAAGCTTACCCAGGCCAAGTAGGGCAGAAACAGAATGCCCGCCACCGAAGACCGCTGCCAGAACATCAGCATCGTTGCCACAATGGCCATCCAAAACAGAATCACTTCCACGAACGATCACTTCTTCGCCAACTCAGCCTCGATTACCTTCAGCACGTCGGGATCGTCAGGTTTTGTTCGAGGGCCGAAACGAGCAACAATTTCCCCGTTGCGGCCAACGACGAACTTCTCAAAGTTCCAGCTAATCTTTCCCGGCCCCACAGGCTTCGTATGGAGTGAGGTCAAGTTTTTGTAGAAATCGCAGGCTACTTCACCGTTGACCTCGACCTTGGCGAACATATCGAAACTGACGCCGTAGTTGATCCGGCAGAACTCTTTGATTTCCTCGGCGGTTCCTGGCTCCTGGGAAAGGAATTGATTGCAGGGAAAACCCAGGATCGCCAGCCCGTTCTTGGCATACTTTTCGTGTAATGCCTGGAGCTCCTTGTACTGGGGCGTCAGGCCGCACTTGCTCGCCACATTGACGATCAGCACAACCTTGCCGTGGTATTTGCTCAGGTCAACGTCTTTCCCGTCCAGGGTTTTCATAGTGAAATTATACTCAGCAAGGGCACATTCTGCGGTTTTGCATCAACAGCATATTAACCCGAAGCGCAAGCGAGGTAACAGTTTACACGCCTCGCTTGCGCTTTGAGTTAGTATTATTCGCGCCCGCGCAGAGTATAAGTGGTTTTTCCAATTTCTTTATCTCCTTTTCGATGGCGTTGGACGACTGGCAGCCGGTCAGTGCGGCAGTAGCAAACAAGGCAAGCGGCAACACTCGAGGCATGGTTCTTATCTCCTTGCGAGATTATTCGTACGACTTGGGAAATCGGATGTTTCGCTCTCGGACTCCCCTATTGCTGGAATTATTGCGCGTCCGTCCGGTAAAGCAAGGGGGGACTGGTCGGCCACTCCCCGAAACAATGGTTGCCCGGCCCCGTATTGCAGTTGGATGCCGCAGTGTAAAATGGCGGGAAACCCCATCCCAAAACCGAGGAGAATCCCATGTCCACCCACAACAACCTACAGGCCGCATTTGCCGGTGAAAGCCAAGCCAACCGTAAATACCTTGCTTTCGCTGCCAAGGCCGACGCCGAAGGTCATCCCCAGATCGCCAAGCTGTTCCGTGCCGCTGCTGCTGCGGAAACTGTTCATGCCCACGCTCACCTGCGGGTCATGGGCGGCGTGAAGGACACAAAGCAGAATCTTCAAGCCGCCATCGAAGGCGAGGGATACGAGTTTAAAGAGATGTATCCCGCCTTCATCAAGGAAGCTGAGACCGAAGGCAACAAGGCGGCAGTGATTTCCTTCCGCAATGCCAACGCCGTCGAGAAAACGCACTACGACCTCTACAGCAAGGCACTGGAAACCCTGGAGGCGGGAAAGGATTTGCCCGCTGCCACGATATACGTTTGCGATGTCTGCGGCCACACGCATGTCGGCGAAGCCCCCGACAAGTGCCCGGTCTGCGGTGCATCCAGGTCGAAGTTCAAGGAAGTGGTGTAGCCATGCTTAGCGACGGTGATCGAGGCGTTGGCAGGTGGCGTACAACTCACTGAATTTTCTGATATACTTGGACACAGCATTTCCTTTAAGGGTTGGATGTCTTGGGCGTACAAGCGGGCGTACTGCTTATGAGCCAATTCTACCGCCCCCCCTGAAGAATGTGAATATCAAGCAGAAAACAGTATTATTTGCCCCCGTAGCTCAGGGGATAGAGCGATGGTTTCCTAAACCATAGGTCGCAGGTCCGAATCCTGCCGGGGGTACTGTACCAGTAAAGGGTAGGGCGCATGGACGTTAAGCCGGTCGTATTTGTGATTTCGGGCGACTCGAAGGCCCGCCGCAATCTCTCGTTGCGACTCAAGCTACTCGGTTGCGAATTGCGATTGTGCCACTCGTCGGAAGACTTTCATCAGAACTCATCGCCCCATGATGCGGGTTGCATCCTGCTTCATGTGGCTCATGCGGATGTCGATCTGGATTTGTTGACCGCGCTGGGGCAGCCGCACGAAGATCATTGGCCAGTCATCGGTATCGCCGCGGAAGCGGGCGTGGAAACCGCCGTGCTGACGATGAAACGGGGAGCGGTTGATTTTCTGCTGGAAACGTGTAGCGATCAACGATTGCGTACCGTCGTTGAAGAGGCACTCCACTGGGATGACGGCCGGCGGAAGCGTATCGCCCAAGTACAATCGATTCGCCGCCGCCTGAAGCAGCTTACACCTCCGCTTCGCAAAGTGCTCGACCTGCTGCGCCAAGGCAAGTCGAACCGCGCGATTGCCGAAGAACTGGGCATGAGTGTCCGCGCGATCGAAGTCCGCCGGGCCAAGGTCATGGAAACAATGAAGGCCCGCACGCTGGCATTCCTGCTGCGACAGATGTTCTTGGTCTTTGGGGCTTCGCGACCTTCGTCGATACCCGCGGAAGAGTCGGCAGACGAACTCGATAGCCTTTCGTGATTCCTACCTTGCGCGGGCGGGCTGGCAAGTGTAGCTTCGCCAAGGAATGAATTGCCGCAACAACACCGCCAACACAATGAGCAGGCCGACCGCGCTCGGTGATAGCCACAACCACCATGCCAACCCGATGCCGACGCCGAAGAGATAAGGCCAACGGGCAAACCAGTTCCACAACAGACCTCGACGGATCACTAGCGCGGCCAGCCCCACGGCGACCAAGAACCCCGTAATGCCCGTGAGCCGCGGGAGCCATGACTGGGCATCGATAGGCCGATAGTCTAGTGTGATCGCATCAACCGCGGCCTGGGTGGTGTAGAAAACAGTCGCCTGGCCTTCTTCGACAAACCGCTGCCATTGTGCGGCAAGGTTGCCGGCTTTCGCATTTCCGGTAGGAGCCGGCGGTGTCTGATTTTGGCTGCCGTCGGCATTGTCGGCATAATTCGGTTGCAGCGTGCGAGGCGAGGCGATGGTCCACGCGGTGCGTTCGACCGGCAGATCACCCAACTTTGGCGCGCGGAACGTATACTGACGGGTCCATCCGGCAGGAACTTGCTTAATTGCCGATTCTGCGAAGAAGAGCATTTCCACGCGCGAGGCAAATGCCTTGGAAGCCAACGGCACGGTCCAAGCTCCCGCCTCGCCGCGGACGGCATCAACCGGCAGACCGTCGACTATCAATTGCAAGAGTTCAAACCCTTCGGGGAGTATCAGTGGACAATTGATCGTGCCGGCCGTTTCCACATTGAGGAAGGCCGCGCCCAGGCAGCGGCCGTTAGCCTGCCAGGCAAAACGTACGTCAGCCTGGATGACCCGCGTCGTGGCGGTCGTATTTTGTGGAGGCAGCAGCACGGCTTGCCAGGGCGCGCCGACGACTTCATACTTCACCGTATCGTCGGGGGCCGTCTCCTTTGAATCGTAGCGTTGCAAATTCTGCAAAGCCCAGGCGATGGGCCGATGATCGACCGTATTCGGTATTACAACATATTTTTTGACGCTCTGGGCTCGCTTCAGCACGAGGTTGGAGAGAGCAAATTGCGGGGCGGCAACCGGCGGCCCTGTAAGCGTGAATGTGTAGTCGCTGGAAATCGCCGCCGATGGCGAAAGCACGAGGCTGATCTGTTCATCGGAAATTGTGCCAATCGTAGCGGTCAGGGCCGAGCTGCTCTTTACGTATTCCTTCCAAGATGCGGGGATCTCGAGCCGGATGGCGTCGAGCAGCCCTTCAGAAACATGCAAGCTGTATTCGCATTGGGTGCGCCACTTGTTTTCCTTGCACGTAATCCGCGTCACTTGCTCGGCACGAAAGCGGAGACGATTCGATTTGATCGTTACCAACACGGGCGATGTGGTGGTCATGTCGGCGTAAAATGATCGCACCAGCCGCCCCCGATCACCCTGGCCGGCATCGTCGGCTGTTGTCTTGGCATCCGCGATTCTGGCAATCCCAGAGACCTCGACCAGCACATCCGGCCGGCGGTACAGATGGACGAGCGAGTTCTGGATTCGCACATCCTCCAGCCGAATTTGTGGCAACGCTAACCTGCCTTCCCTTGGAAGCGGCATCTGGCCTTTCAGCTTGAGTTCGTGATGCCCGGAGACGGGGCTTGCAAGAAAGAGAGCAACGTGGCCATCCTGGTCCTGCGACCAGCGGGCGACATGGTTTGTGCCCTCGGCCAAAACCGTGATGGAGTCCACATGAAGCGTTGGTGGCACTTCCAGGCGGTATTGAAACACGCTGCCGCTCGCCGTGATCAGTTGTGCGTCGAGTTGCACATCCGCGGTTTG
>JANXQG010000497.1 GCA_025356915.1 Planctomycetota bacterium
TGAGGAAGAGGTCCGCGCTGGCCAAAGCGCGGTCACGGTATTCAGTCCCGGTGGGGCATTCTGGTCGGTCGCCGTGCATCCAGCATCGGCCGATCCAGCCCGAATGGCCCAGGCCGCCTTGGATGCCATGCGCAAGGAATACGAAGGCATGGAAGCTGAGCCGGTTAACGAAACCATCGCCGGACACGATCTGATCGGCTTCGATCTCAATTTTTTCTGTCTTGACCTGACAAACAGTGCCAGCATTCGCAGCTTGCGGGTTGACGGCGCAACCTACACCATCTTCTTTCAGTCTGAGGACCGCGAATACCGTGAGATCGGCCTGGTTTTCGATGCAATGACACTCAGTCTCCTCCGCAGCATTGGCAAAACCAAGTAGTTTCAGTAAACCCTCCAATAATCGTGTAAGAGTCCTTCCGCACCCGCTGGGCTGAACACCAAGCGGAACGCAGGATTGGTAATTGCGTTTGCCGTTTGAGTTATTCCTGCGCATACCCTTCGCCCAATGCTACCGACTCTTCCCCACGCTGACGACATCTACACCGCCGACTGGAAGAGGCGGATTCACGACTATTTTTTCCACGGTACTCAGTTTGCCGCAGCCTCGGGATACTGGGCCTTCGACTTTGAGCGGCAGTGGGCCAAGCATCGCAACGCCGTGGTGCGGGAATTGATACTGGTCGAATGTCTCAGCCACTGGATGCCGCTGCGGGGCTCCCGCGTGCTGGTAATGGGTAGTTGGCTGGGGGCCGAGGCAATTGCCTATTCGCTTTGCGGTGCCGAGGTCACGGCCATCGATCTCGACGGTGAGGCATTGCGTCTTTCTGCCGAGTTGGCCGCCCGCTATGGCGCGTCGTTTCAGACGGCCACGATGGATGCCGTATCGACGCCATGGACCGCCGGCCATTTCGATCTGGTGAGCTGTTCGCAGGTGCTGGAGCATCTTCCGCCCGATCGACAACCGGCACTGCTGGCCGAGATGTGGCGTCTTTGTCGTCCAGGTGGATTGCTCTGGTTGGATACGCCAAATCAGCTTGCCATCTGCGATCAGCACGACACGGGCCTCTATTTCGTCCATTGGCTGCCGCGGCCGCTGAAAACCCGATTGGCTCGCTGGCTTCGCCGCGACGTGCCGACGAGCGAGCCGGGATTCGGTTTTCAACCGGTGGGGCTGCACCACTACCTTTCTTATTTCAGTCTCATGCGGACCTTGCGCCGCCTTGGCCCTTTGGAGGTTTTGTCGCGGTATCGCGGCTTTGCCGACGTCGAGCACTACGCGGTCAGCCGCCGCCGTGAAGGCCGCGCGGGCCTGCTATTTCCGCTCAAGTTGGCCGCCATGCGGGCTGCCATGCGCGTCTGGAACTTCAACTGGATGAACGACATCCGCTTGGTGGTTCGCAAAGGCACTGTCGGGCAGTGATCGTTCCCTGCCGCCGGTCACGGTCGGCCTGCCCCTCGGCAAAAACCGGCCGTCATGCTACAATTCTTCCATTCAAACGTGATTTCATCCGCTTGTGGAGTATTGCTCGTGATTCTGGCTGAACCGCCGCCGTCCCAAGGCGACTTGCATTTTTCGCTGCTGGGATTTCCCGTGCGAATCCATCCCATGTTCTGGCTCTCGGCAATTTTGCTGTCGGGTTTGGATTCAAAGCCGATCGTTGTCATCTTGTGGGTTGCAGCCATGATTCTGTGCATTCTCTTGCACGAGTTGGGGCACGCGGTCGTCATGCAGGTCTACGGATATTGCCCATCGATCGTCTTGTATTCCTTCGGCGGCCTGGCCATTCCACATCCCGGCCGCAATGGCGTTCGCCGTCCTGGCCCCTGGGGCGATATGCTGATTGCCTTCGCCGGCCCTGCCTCGGGCTTTCTTCTGGCGGCAGTTTTGACTCTCGGATTACATTATCTAGGCTATCCGGTCACCATCTTCGAGCCAACGTGGCGCGACGTCGTGCCCCACGTCGTTATCCCGGAGCAACTCTACTTGAGCATCTTCCTGTATTTCGTTCTTGAGATCAGCGTGATGTGGGGACTGCTGAATCTTTTGCCGATCTATCCGCTGGACGGCGGCCAAATCGCCCAGCAGATATTCGTCATGAACAATCCGCGGGATGCACTACGCCAGTCATTGATTCTCTCGGTAATTGTCGGCGTGATGATGGCTGTGATCGCCTTCGTGCAATGGCAGAATTTTTTTCTGGCGGTTCTCTTTCTCTGGCTGACCTACTCGAACTACACCGCGCTCCAGTCCTACCATGGCGGCAGCGGAGGATGGCGATAACAAAAAAAAATTGCGGGCATCCTGTTGCAATTTATTTGAGAACTGTTACAAATATGTTTTAGAACGTTTAGCAGGACTTCGTTTTCATCTGAGTTGAATACTTCGATGAGGTGGATGTCTTGTTCGGGCGTCTGAAGGCACACAGGAGTGTGCCAGGTCGCTTCAAGGATGCGAGGCGAAGGAATCGCATCGAACGAAGTTGACTAGTTTTTTCAGTCCCAATGCCACGGTGAATGCTCTCGATCAGTTGTTTGATCGAAAGTGATCCGGCGGCGCAAACCCTTGGACGGAGGATATATCATGGCCAAGAAGAAAGTAGCGAAGAAGGCAGTTAAGAAGGTCGCCAAGACGGTCAAGAAGACTGCGAAGAAGAAAGCCTGCAAGAAGTGCTAGGCTGACTTTTCAGCCGCGATTGCCCTGAAGCGGCAATCCTCCACTTGATTGCAGTGTGAGATTGTAACGAGAAAGAGCCGCGGGACCTTCGGGTCCATGCGGCTCTAAGCCTTTGGGTGCATTGATCTAGCGCAGCCCTGGAATTTTCTGACCTGCGTGGTAAGATTCATCTATTTGAACATCCGTCGAAAGCACATTTTTTGGCCAATTCCTTGTCAACCGAGAGCAGTCCGAGCCGTTATGTCGTCGGTTTCGACCTGGGGACAACGAACTCAGCCGTCAACTACGTCGACACCATGGAGGAACCATGGCAAGTCCGCGTATTTGCCGTGCCGCAACTGGTAGCCGCCGGGCACGTGGAAGCCCGCGAGACGCTACCCTCCTTTCATTATCAGCCCGGACTGGGCGAACTTCCGCCTGCTGCGCTGCGTTTACCCTGGACCGTGGCCAAGACCGACGAACCGCCGTATGTCGTCGGCTTTTTTGCCCGCGATCACGGCGCGGTAGTGCCGGGGCGATTGATCAGTTCGGCCAAGTCGTGGCTTTGCCACTCGGGCGTCGATCGTACAGCCGAACTTCTCCCCTGGCATGGAGCGGCCGACGTTCAGCGGTTGTCGCCCGTCGAGGTTAGTTCGCGGTATCTGGCCCATGTTCGCGCTGCTTGGGATGCCCGTTTCTCCCAATGTCCGCTCGCGGAACAGGATTTTGTACTCACTCTGCCGGCCTCATTTGATGAAGTCGCAAGGGAGTTGACGATCAAGGCGGCCGCATTGGCCGGCTTGCCGCGAGTCGTGCTCATCGAAGAACCGCAGGCAGCCTTCTACGCCTGGATTGATTCCCATCGAGACCGCTGGGACCAGCTTGTCAAACCGGGTCAGAAAATACTCGTCTGCGATATCGGCGGAGGCACGTCCGACTTCACGCTGATCCGCGTCCGTCGCGGTGAAGGCGGCAAGGTGCAGTTCCATCGCGTGGCAGTCGGCGATCACCTGATCCTCGGCGGCGATAATCTCGATCTTGCGTTGGCACACCATCTGGAGCAGCGGCTTACCGGCGGCGATGCGGCGACAAGAGCAGGAGGCGGGGAACAGGGGGCGGGGAGCGGGGAGCAAGCGGAGGGCGGGCAATCCTCTCCCGGCGGGCGAGGGGGAAAGCTGGAGCCACGGCAATGGGCCACGCTCGTTCAGCGGAGCCGACAGCTCAAGGAAACACTGCTGGGACCTGCGGCACCGGAGCAGTTGACGTTCAGCCTGCCCTGGTCGGGTTCGCGGTTGATCGGCGGGGCGCGGCAGATCGAGGTTCAGCGGAGCGAAATCTTCGAGTTGCTAGTCGAAGGCTTCTTTCCTCGGGTGCCGCTCGATGCCCGACCGAGTCGTCGCGGTTCAGGATTTCAGGAATTCGGGCTCCCCTTCGCGCCCGATCCGGCGGTCACCCGTTACCTAGCGGCCT
>JANXQG010000519.1 GCA_025356915.1 Planctomycetota bacterium
CCCTCACCCCCTGCCCCCTCTCCCAGTGGGAGAGGGGAGTTTCTGGAGCATTGCATCTCCCAAGCTTTTTGTCAACTCTTGGCTGGGGATTTGGTTGTCGGCTTCTTGCTGTCCTGCTTGACCTTCTTGTTCTTTTTGTCGTTCTTCTGACTGTTGTTGCCTTTACCCATGTTTCTTTCTCCTTCGGTAAGATGACCGGACGGCCCTGCGGCGCAGGACGCAAAAGCAGCGTAACGAGGCATCTCCAACCGCATTCCATGAAGGCTGGGATACCACGCGGCCACTAGTCCTTATGTCTGTACACGTCATTATAAAGGATTGTTTTGAAAAAGCCAAGTATAGCATGACCGCAGGAAGTCAGCCATGGAAGAAAATATTCGGTATGTGTCCGATGTCCGTGGAAACGCCGTTACGGTGATCGTGCCCATCGATTTGTGGCGCGAGATTGACAGAAAAAGAGACCGCCTACCTGCTTACGAGCGAAACAATGAAACGCCGACTAATCGCGGCACGAGATCGACAGGACGACTGTTCGATGGAGATGGCACGCGAGAGAGTTGGTCTTTGAGTTGGCGGGGAGGGCCAGCGGCAATCGTTGAGAAAAAGCGGCAATCCAGCGGCGGGCTGCCGAGCTTCTTCATGGCCATTTATGGTCATTCCCGGCGAAGCCGGTATTCGGCCGAATACCGTTCAAATAGTCATAACTACTGACTCCATAAAGGTTTTCTTCAATGGAGGGATGTGTCGATGTTCAGGTCGCTTCTTCAACCAGTTCTTCATTTTCCGTTTGATGACACGCGGGTTGATGCGGTTATCGTCGATACTTTTCTGGTGACGCTGGAGGACGTGGAAAAGAACATTGCGGAGGGTGAAGCGGGGTTCCACCGATGGCAGGCAGGTTGCGAGCCCGCGGGGATCGCCGACACGATCGCGGAACTGGAGACTTGGGCGGCCTTCCGCAAAGAATCGCCTTCTTCATCCTGCTCTTGGGGCTGTGAATCTACGGCTCCCTACCGTCTGCGGCTCAACGTGGTGCAACGACAGCCTCAAAGTCAGCACCTTTGACCTTGGCGAACTCCGCGTTCATTTGCGGGATGCGTGGGTCCGGGGCAACCGAAATGAACCAGTCCATGCCGTTGTCCGCCAAGATTAGCCCGTACTTCTTGAGGGCTTTCAATACAGCCTGTGCGTTGGGCGACAATCCCTGAATCGGGAAGTCATGCCGCAGGCGGAAACGCTCTCCCATGCGTGGAAGGTTGGGATCGTTTGCATGCCCAGCGTGGTGCGTGGCCGGGGCGACGTAGGCTTTGCGGGTTCGCCTCGCGGTGACGCGAATCGCGTGGTCGACCTCACCACGCTGCAACTCGTCGTAGCGCACGGTAGCCGCAAAGACGGACAACCCCGCGGCATCGGTCGAAGTCCAGCCGTCTGGCCGCAGCTTGTTGGTCTTCAGGTCAAAAACCGAGGCTTGGGCACACTGCCAGCCTCCTGGTGTCTTGAGCATCTGGTAGAATTCAACCAGCAGCCCACGGGTCGGGTCAATAATGACTGCGTGCCGGTCGTCGCGGCGTTGCAGTACATCGCGCTGCACGCCGTCAAGGTTCGCTTTGTAGCCCACAGGCCAGCTCTCGATGGGCAAGTTGTCGGGAACCGGGAACGGTCCCTTGTCCGATTCCCCCGGGTACATGACGATCTTGACCGGGACGAGTCGTTGGTTCGGTGGGACCAGAACCCAATTCATGTCGCTGTTGTGGTGGAGAGGCTTGGCAGGCCCCATCCCAGCGACCAATGCCCGCGAGCTGGGGTGGACCGGCCAACGGGAAACGTCAGCGTGGTATGGATTGTCGGCCGGGAACACTTGCAGCTTTGCCAGGATTGCATCGGACTCGGGTGTGCTGAAAAGAACCGGTTGGGTGATGCGTGGCAGTTTGCCAGGGACGGGTTTGGCCAACTTCTTGGTGGCCGCCGCCGTGGGCACGACGGACAACCCCACCGCCAGAGCTGCAACAGCGAGAGTCTGCACTACGAAAGTTGCTTTTATCATCGGAATGTCTTTCAGTTTGTCTACCAGTCGTTGACATGGATGCGGCTTGCCTCGTACCGGTTCCCGCTGGTCGGTTGCTCCGCAGGGTAACCCAAGACGACATTTGATTGTACATTTCCAGCATGACCGTGGTATGGCAGCAGCGACCTTCCATAGCTGAACCAGGCCCAGAACACGGCCGCCAACACCAGCACGAGCGCGGCCGTGTAACAGCCGGCGGCCACGCGGAATTTGCGGCGGTCGTCGCTAATTCGCTTCGAGGCTGAGAAGCCGACCTGCCCCAAAACGACGGCCGTGAACATGATGAAGGGATGGAACAGCCCGAAGAACATAGCGGCTCGCGGGTCAAACCCGGCTACCCCACCGGCAAGAAGCCCATGCACCAGGGGACTCTGAAGATATAACGCCAAGCCGACTAGGAGTTGAGTCGCCAGAGCACTGGAAAATACCAGTCCGGCAAGCCGGTCTCGCTGCGTCCAGGGCAGGCAGGCCAGTTGCCCTCGCCAGGCACAAAAGACGGCCCACAAGCCCGTGAAAAGTATGATCCACCAGCAAAGGTCATGCAGATGTCGCGTTGCAATGAAGTACATGTAGGCATTGTACTACGCGGAAGGCGAGCCGGCTACATGCTGCTGAGACCGCCGACAACGCGGCAAACCGATGCTGCCCGGCAGAACCACTACGATGCCAGGCTATGCAACGATCAACCGTATAGCGGCCACACCTGCCAGGGAAAGGGCCAGTACGTCAAAGGGCCGTTGGGGGATGATCCTGAGCAGCCAGATGCCCAGGATCGACCCCACGGGTGCTAGGCAGGCCACGGTCAGGCCAAAGCCCACGGTGTCGCTGGACAGCATGCCCAGGCTGAACATGATCGGCAGCTTGCTCAGGTTGACGATGAAGAAGAACCATGCGCAGGTGCCGATG
>JANXQG010000555.1 GCA_025356915.1 Planctomycetota bacterium
ACAATCCGTCCCGGAAAACAGGACGGATTGACAATCCGTCCTACGAGCAACCGCGCAAGTTATTGTTTTACAGTGCCTTTGCGACCGCTCGCTCGATAACCATCTCCTCATCAAACAGGATTGGGGAGTCAGGAAATCTACCGAGGTACATCCCTTAGCAGATGCCGCGCTAGCTGATGAGCCGGTTCAGCAAGGAATCGAGCGACACGATTGCAAAGCGGGTAATCATGTCGGAGGTGGCGAAAGGGAGATAGAGGTTCTCGTTGTGGATCATCGCCCCACAGGAGTAGGCGACATTGGGCACGTAGCCGTCGCGTTCCTTTTCGGTTGGCGTGATGAGCGGCTCGTCGAGGCAGCCGATCACCTTCAGGGGATCGTTCAGGTCCAGCAGCATCGCACCGATGCAATAGGTGCGCATGGGGCCAACACCATGCGTCAGCAATAACCAGCCTTCGGGCGTCTCCAGAGGCGAGCCGCAGTTGCCCATCTGAACCAAACCCCAGGGATGGCGCGGCGTCGTTAGTAACTCGGCGGTCTCCCAGAAGTGAATGATGTCGGAGTACATGATATAAAGGTTCTCGCCGTCGATCCGGGAGCACATCACGTAGTGGCCGCCAATCCGTCGCGGAAAAATCGCCAGACCCTTGTTCCGTGCGCAGGCACCGTTGATTGTATGCACGCCGATGCGAAGAAAGTCGCGGGTCTCGATCAGTTGCGGAAGCACGCGATGGCCGTCGAAAGCCGTGCAAGTGCCGTAGTAGATGACTGTGCCGTCGTCCTCCACGAAGCGGACCATGCGGAGATCCTCAATGCCGTGGCTTTCGTTGCTGGTCTGTGGGAAAATTACCAGTTCGGACGCATCCGCTTCCCGCGGAAGTTCCAACTGGTAGTTCGAGTGGGCCAACCAACCGATGTCCTGGAACGATTCCTCAAGTTGAGGCGTCTCGGGTATCACAGCCCTCACTTCCGTGATGGCATGGTCGAGCTGAGACGATGTGAAAAAGTCGCCGAGGCGATCCAGAACGGAGTCCATCACCGCATCGTTGATGCCGATATCCTGGAGCTTGCGGCGGAATAAAGGCTTTTCATATTCCTTGTCCGGCACGATCCGGACAGGCTTGGTGAAACGGCTGCACGGGTCGAGTTGGATCTTGTGGTCGGAATAGATGACACCGGTGCGGAAGACGATGGAGGAGACGTGCCCCTCGCCCGTCGCACGAAGACTCATAATGATTCGCACTGCGCCGGTAGGAAGGTTGCGCTGGTTGTGATGCGGGACGATCGACGGATTGAACAGTGCTGCCGATTCGATCGAATACTCCGCCGTCAAATAAGCTCCTATCAGCATCCGGCGATTATGCGTGCAGTCGTCCGACTGGCCGACGATTTCCAGGGCCGTAAGGTAGTTCTCGTCGAACACGGAGGCAATGTTGCCGTGGCGAGTACGGAACTTTAGAAACACGTCGTCCAGCAGGCGGTCGACCAGTCCGTCATCCAGAGCGCGAACGCGATCGAAAAGATTGCCTATCCGCGTCTCCCCGCCGGGATTGAAAAAGCGGGTAATAACGCGGCGAAAATCGCTGCGGAAGGTAACCGGCAAACGCCGAACTTTCAGGGGACCGGCGTTGCCTTTGCGGTTTGTTGATTCCATCAATCTAGTTTAGCATATCGAAGACCTTGGCGGAACTCATTTCCGTCCACAAGTAGGCGAGCGTCGATTCGGCCCCCTGATTGTGGTTCACGCCGGCCGCCTGAAGGCCATCGTAGCAGGCACCGGAGCGGGCATCAGCCAGCGGTCGATTCAGGCTATTGCGGCCATGAAACCAAGCGCGTGCCCGATCGAATGCCGCCAGGTATTTCTCATCGCCAAGCAAATCGAACGCGGCCTGCGCGGTTTCAGCCATTGTGACTGCTTCCACGGGTTGTTGATCGTACGACGCCTTTTCCTCCCCACGGGCATACCAACCCTCGTTTCCGACCGGCCAAAAGACCCCCTCAACCGTCGTCTGCCGATCGAGGAAGTCAAACGATGCTTGTGCGATGTCCAAAAAGTCCTCCTGCGGCCAGTGCTGGGCGGCGACGAACAGCGCGTGCGGCAGCACCGCATTGGCATAGGTCATGCGCGACTCGAACCATTGCCAGTCCGGCCGCACCGCACGATTGTAACATTCAGCTAGCCGCCGTGCCGCGGACCATGCCACGGTTTCCAACGGTTCGATGTATTCTACTCCCACACTCCTGAGATGCCCCCAAGCCAGAATCACATACGATTGAGCTCGTAGGCTTCGCAGGTCAGCGAGCGAGGGCAAAACCGCGTCGATTAACTCGCGAGCCAAAGCACGGTAGCCGCTAGGCAAACTGCTGCCGAGTACTTCAGCCAGAGCGCGAACCGCCTGGCCCTGGCAATCCCCACAGCCTTCCGCATCGAGCCAACGCCGGTCGTAACTAAGAAAATTATGAAATCCACGGCCGATGCCACGCGCGAACTCAAGAAAACTCAAGTAGGTGGTCACCCGTTTCAGCATCTGCTCGTCGGGGTGTTGATTCCAGAGACGAACGCAAAGGCGCAAGGCCCGGGCGTTGTCGTCGGTGGTGTAGCCGCTCTCGCGCCGCGGGATACTGTAAATGGCATGTTGAACCAACCCGGTCGAGTCGGTCATGCGATCCAGGTGGCTCAAAGCGATACCGCCATCGACGTGCATCAAAAGGCTCCTTTATCTGGATCTTCCGGTTCTGGGTGCAACAAGGACTGAATTCTGTTACCAACACGCATTAGCGAGCGGGCTTGAGCTTGAATGGCTTGCACGGCCTTCTGCTGGGGTGATTGGCGTCGATGAATGTCTGCGGTACTGGGGGGCGACCGTCGCTTCACTGGCGGAAACAACCCGAGTGAAGAAATTCAAGTACTTCATGCCCACATTCGGCCAGAACATGGGCTTTGCGTAACGGTATGCTTTACGTCGAGTCTCCATTTGGAATGACGGGTCCGTCAGGAAACGCAGCGTGGCATCCGCCATGGCGCTGCTTTGGCCAAACGGCACAAGCAGACCGCGCCCATTGGCAAGTACTTCTTCGGCGTACAGGTAGGGGGTGCTGACGACGGCACCACCGGCTGCCAAGGCATAGGCCAAGGTGCCGCTGGCAATCTGGTCCTTTCCCGGATAGGGGGTGACGTAGACGTCGCACGCCTGTAGATGCACCAGAAGGTCGGCAAGGCTGAGATACTCGTTCACAAAACGCACTTGCTCGCCGACGCCCAGTTCCGCGGCCATTTCGACTAGGCTTTCTCGGTAGGCTTCCCCCTCCTGACGCTTAACCTGCGGGTGGGTAGCGCCAACGATCAGATAAATGGCGTCGGGACAAGCGGCGACGATCCGCGGCATGGCCTGAATCATGTACTCCAGTCCCTTGCCTCGACTGATGAGTCCGAAAGTGCAAATAACCTGCCGACCGGCGAACCCCAACCGTGTCTTGTGCGTGCCGTCGCGCCGATAAGGAACCTCCGGCACTCCATGAGGAATCACCTGCACCTTCGCTCCCGACACATGATAGACACTCTCCAGCAGGCGCGCTGCAACCCTTGTCATCACAACGATGCCTTGGCTGTTGGCCGCAAGGCTTTGGATGATGCTCCGTGGCAGCGGAGCAGGCTCGGTCAAGAGGGTGTGGAACGTGGTGACGATGGGTTTACGGCATGAATGCACGAAGTCCAACACGTCCTGGCCCCAATCGCCTGGGTAGAGACCGAACTCGTGCTGTAAGCTCACCATGTCGCACGGGCCGTCGTTGGCCACCTCCGCAGCCAGACGGTATGCATTCGTCTGGTTATTGTCGATGACGTGGACTACGCGGGGATCATCGTATTTGAGCAAGGCTGTTTTTTGGATCGCTGCAATCGCGGACACCGAATCGCCCGCCGCCAAGTCCACGGCATCGGCCGAGTCACGGGTAAAGGTTGCCAGTCCACATGCTTCCGGCGGATAGGTCGATACGAAAAGCGGTCGAACAGTATTC
>JANXQG010000613.1 GCA_025356915.1 Planctomycetota bacterium
GCCCGCGATGGTGGCCGTCCCGGAGATGCTTGAGTTGCTGGCCCGGTTCGACACGCAAAAAGACCCGCGCGGCATGCAGCAGCGCTATTTCACGTTTGCCCTGTTCGATTCCCGCAACGGGCTGCTTGGCCGCTCGCTGGAAGGCGTGGACCGGCAGCAACTTTACCAAGCTGTGCGGGCCGGATTGAAAAACGAGGACGGTCGCGCGCGGAGTGACTTCGAGTCTGTTTACCGCAACCTCTCCGCCGCCGAAGTCAACCCCCTGCTGCCCGCCGTTCTTCAAGCGGTCGCCGAGTCCGCCCCCAGCGGCGAAATGTTTGCCGACGGCATCCGGGTCGAGGGGCTTCGCGTCCTGGCCAAGCACCACGTCGAGGAAGGCATTCGCGCCTGCGTTGACTACATCCGAACCCAAAACCCCTGGGCCAGCGAGCACCGCACGCCTGAATTGTTGAAGATACTGGTCAGCTACGGCACCCACGCCAAAAGCATCGTTCCCGACCTTGAGCGCATCGCTGACAACTTCGCCGCTGGGGAACCCGATTTTCCCAAGAACCTGAGCCTCCGGAAAGCCGCCGCCATCCGCGAGGGGATTCGCGAAATCGAAGCCTCAAACGACCACCAAGAGCTCATCCGCATCAATTAAGAATCGCTCCGCAGCCCCCTCGATGTAGTGGGCCATTTATCAGGTGTCAAGATACGTTCGTTTTCCACAATACGTTCGTTTTCCACCATCGTAAACCGTTCTCGCCCGCGACCATGGATGCGGACACATGCCGACCAAAGAACCAACCGGCCACAAGCCTACCTCCCGTCAACCGAGAAACCCCCGGCCTTGATTTTGCTTCACAATGAATCGCTTTCCAGCACGAGGCCGGATTGTGGCCCGTGGAATTCCAGGAGGAGCAGAAGGTATTTTAAGAAAACATCTCTGGGGCTACCTGTCCACTTTACCCAGGAAAGAAAGGGCAGATATTGCAAGCTGCGGTAGCCCCGGGGTAGCCCCAGAATCATACCCCACCATCGGCCAAAGCAAAAAGCCTTGCGTAACTCATTGTCACGCAAGGCTTTACCTAGTGCCCCCTGAAGGACTCGAACCTTCGACCAGATGATTAAGAGTCATCTGCTCTACCAACTGAGCTAAGGAGGCATTGCACCGCAAAACATCTAATTCTACGCGTATTCACGGCCTTTGCAAGTGGTTCTATCGGCATGGCGACCAGTAGTTCCATAATTTTTGCCCAAATTGACAGGAATTAGTCGGGCGCGTCCATCCCCAACTGGCGCATTTTGCGGTAAAGATTCGATCGATGCAGCCCCAGCCGCTCGGCAGCTCGACTCATGTTGCCGCCAAGCTGCTCGATCATGCGGCGGAGGTACTCAATCTGAAAACGATCTGTCGCGTCAGACAAGGTCTGGCCCAAATCGTCGATCAGAGCAGATGGCCCTCGCGGGGATAGAATAAATGCCAAGTCCTCGGCCTCAATGCGATCGCCAAGGGTGAGGTAGGCCAGCCGCTCCATCAGGTTTCGCAACTCGCGGACATTGCCCGGCCAAGGATGCTCGGCCAACCGCTTGCGGGCGGCGGCTGAAAGCTCGGGGAGCTTGCGACGGGCACGACGGCAGAAGTCGTCGAGAAAATGATCGGCTAGAAGCAGGATGTCGCCGCCGCGCTGGCGCAGCGGCGGCAGATCGAGCGTGACCACGTTCAAGCGGAAATAAAGATCCTCGCGAAACCGCTTCTGCTGGACCATCTCGGCCAACTTCTGATTGGTGGCTGCCAGCACTCGGGCATCGCTCGGAATCGGGACGGAACCCCCGACGCGAACCATTAGCTTTTCTTCCAACACCCTCAGCAGTTTGGCCTGGCAATTCAGACTCAAGTCGCCGATTTCGTCGAGAAACAGCGTACCTCCGGCGGCCAGTTCAAACTTACCTGGCCGGGACTCGTGGGCATCGGTAAATGCCCCCCGCTCATGCCCAAAAAGCTCGCTTTCAGCCAAAGTTTCTGAGATGGAGGCGCAGTTTAGGGCGATAAACGGCTGGCCGCGGCGACGGCTGAGATAGTGAATCGATTGCGCCACGACCTCCTTGCCCGTGCCGTTCTCGCCGCCAATAAGCACGGCCAGATCGGTCTCCGCCACGCGGCGAATGACCGACCGCAGCGACTGGATCGCCGGGCATTCGCCGATCAACTGGACGCCTTCTGCCGCTTGATCCGCGATCTGGCGGTTGGTGGCCATCAACTTCTGGCGGTCCTGGACATTTTCCAGGGCCACGGCCGCGTGGGCGGCCAGTTCGATCAGGGCCTCTTGATCTTCCTGTGTGAAAGTTCCGGATAGCTTATTGATCAGTTCAAACGCGCCGAATCGCTCGCCCGACCGCGTTTGCATGGGAACACAAAGCAGCGTACGTGTGCGATAACGAAGTTGTGTATCTACATTATGATCGATTGCATCGGGTTTCGTAGTGCTATCGACTCGCGCCGGCTGGCCCGTCTGCAAAACACGTCCGACGATGCCGCGGTCGTCGGCCACGCGGAGTTCGCCTCCCTTCACGCCCAAGGCCGGCCGGCCAATCAAACAATGGTGAGCACGATCCCAGAGGAAAATGCTGGCTCGATCCGCCTTCAATAATCGTGTGGCTGCCTCGGCCATCTGGACCAATAGCGGCTCAATCTCCCGCGTCTGATTCCACTGGCTGGTGATTTCCAAGATCGTTTCCAGGCGGCGGATTCGCCGAAGTTGAGTATTTTCCGCATCACAGGCAGGTTCACTCGCGTCGCCACGGCGCAACTGAGACATTATTCAACCCTTTATTGTGTTGCAAACTTGATCCACGCCACTCGAAAACGATCTCAGAGTATCATATGTAAATCAAAATGACAACACGTTAGGGCCGTTTGGAGAAAATGGGCTCCGTAACAGGGTGGGACGGGGGCCGGAGCAGAGTTGGTGTGGCTCGTTTCACTCATACGGCGAAATCGGGGGAGGCCGAAATCGCACGAAATCGGGACCAGGTGGCCCCGAACGCATTCGGTTCCTCAACTTAGGACCGGCGAATCAATAAGTGTCGGGTTTTCGGAACGTACTCATCTCGCTCCGCGAGATGGAATGCATCTCGCGGAGCGAGATGAGTACAGTTATTGATTCGCCGGTCCTTATCCATTCGCTACGCCGCAGTACACGGAGTGGATCACTCGCAGATAAGGCACGGGGTACCCCCACCGCTCCGTCCTTGCGCGTCCGCCGATAAGCCTCGCGCAACCATGTCAGATCAAGGTGCTGGTTCAGGGAGGTCAGTCCCTTCAAGGTCGCCCCGTTGCTGGCGATGATCGGTGATTGGAAGGGTTTACTCGACAGCGTGCGTCCAGAAGGCGAGGTTGAAGAGTTACGTAGGCATGGCCGGACCGGCCGTCCTCTTGGTGACGAAACCTTCCTGGACCGCCTGGAGGATCTTGTTAACCGCGTCTTGAAACCGCAGAAGGGCGGCAAGCCCAAAAAAGAGAAAAACCAATAATGTGTCCCCAGATTTTGTCAAAACCAATAATGTGTCCCCAGATTTTACCCTGTCGTGCCACATCCGTTAGACCCCATCCGGCTTGCCCGGATGGTGAATAAGGTTGAATAGCTAAAGTCGTGAAACGGAAAAAAAGA
>JANXQG010000617.1 GCA_025356915.1 Planctomycetota bacterium
TTTGGCAGATCAGTTCTACCTTCAGCCTTGGCGCAAATCTCGTGCCAATTGGAAAAAATCTCTGGGCGGAAGTACGAAAGTTGTGTATAAATGACAGCTGCGCTCTCCCCACCCTACAATTATTCGCGTTCCGCACCCAGAACTGGGAGAGCCACAATTATTGATTCGCCGGTCCTCATGAACATTGATCCAAAGCTTCGCGAAATTGCCGACAAGGTGGAAGCTGGCGTCCGGCTCGGTACCGACGACGGCATGTTGCTCTCCACGCACACGGATCTGCTCACCGTCGGCCAGATTGCCAACATGGCCCGTGAGTGCCGGCACGGTAACATCACCTACTACAACCGCAACCTGCATCTCAATACGACGAACGTCTGCGAAGCGAACTGCGCGTTCTGCTCGTTCGCGCGGTTGAAGGAAGACATGCCCAGTGCCTACACAATGAGTACGGAACAGGCTCTGGAGTGGATTGAAAAACGTTATCGGCCAGGCATGACCGAAGTGCATATCGTCAACGGTCTGAATCCTCATCTGCCGTTCAGCTACTACACGGATCTGCTACGGGCGATTGGTACGCGTTTTCCGGCGTTGCATCTCAAGGCATTTTCGGCGGTCGAAATCCATTACTTCGCCCAAAAGTTCGGCATGTCCTATCGCCAGACGCTGGAGCAACTGATCGACGCCGGCCTCGGGTCGCTGCCGGGCGGCGGGGCGGAGATCTTCGCAAATCGCGTGCGAAAGCAAATCTGCCGCGACAAGGTCGATGCCGACGGTTGGCTTGACGTTCATCGCACGGCCCACCAGTTGGGGCTGAAGTCCAACTGCACGATGCTCTACGGTACGATGGAAACCCGCGAGGAGCGGATCGATCACCTCCTGCGGCTGCGGGAATTGCAGGACGAAACGGGCGGTTTTCAGGCATTTGTGCCGCTGGCTTATCACGCGGAAGGCAACCGGCTGCAAATATTCAGCAAACCGACAGCCGACGACGATCTGCGAATGATCGCCGTCAGCCGCTTGCTTTTGGACAACATCCCGCACATCAAGGCCTATTGGATCATGCTCGGCCTGAAGATGGCACAAATCGCGCAACGGTTCGGGGCGAACGACATGGACGGCACGGTGATCGAAGAGAAGGTCTACCACATGGCCGGGGCGGAGACCCCACACGAGTTGACCATCGACGAGCTGCGACGGATGATTCGCGCCATGGGTCGCGAACCTTCGGAGCGGACAACCATGTATGAACCGGTAATGTAGCAGGCACAATCCCTGTGCCGTCCGCCTTTTGGAGACCACAACCATGATCATCACCGGTCAGGCAAGCACCCTCGACCGCCTCTTGAGCAAAGCTGCTGACGGCGGACGACTCTCCGTGGATGAGGCATTGCATCTAGCGGCCGACGCCTCATTGGCCGCTTTGGGGCTGGCGGCCGATGTGCGTCGCAACCAGTTACATCCCGGCCGGCGGGTGTCGTACATCGTCGAACGGAACATCAACTACACGAACGTCTGCAACGCCTACTGCCGCTTCTGCGCCTTCTACCGAGCCCCCGGCCGAACCGATGGCTATACGCTCAGCAAAGAAGAACTCGCCACCAAAATGGACGAGACCGTGGCCGCCGGCGGCATTCAGATCCTGCTCCAAGGCGGACTCAACCCGGAACTGGGCATCGACTATTATGAAGAACTTTTCCGCTGGTTAAAGCAGCACTACCCAGCCGTTAACCTGCACGCACTTTCAGCCGACGAAATCTTGCACATCTGCGATGTTTCCAGCCTCTCGATCGAGGAATCGCTGTCGAGGCTCATTGCGGCCGGCATGGGCTCGTTGCCGGGCGCGGGGGCGGAGATCCTGGTCGATCACGTTCGAAAGCGGATCGCACGGCTCAAGTCTGGCGCCGACAAATGGCTTGCCGTTCACCGCACGGCGCATCGCTTGGGCATCCCTTCAACCTGCACGATGATGTTCGGTGTGGAGGAGACCTGGCACGATCGTCTCTTGCACCTGGAAATGCTCCGCCAACTCCAGGACGAGACCGGTGGCTTCACGGCATTTATCACATGGCCGTATCAACAGGGTGAATTGAAGCTCTCCTCAGGCAACACTTCGGCGGCCGAATACCTCCGCGTTCAGGCCCTCGCCCGATTGTTCCTCGACAACATTCCCCATTTACAAAGTTCCTGGGTCACGCAAGGCCCCTCGGTTGGGCAAATTGCCTTGAGTTTCGGTGCCGACGATTTTGGGTCCGTGATGTTCGAGGAGAATGTTGTTTCCGCCGCCGGAACCACCTTTCGCATGAACAGCGATTTCATCGAGTTACAGATCCGCCACGCCGGGTATACGCCCTGGCGGAGGAATGTTCGCTATCAGGTGGAGCGGTAGGCCACCGCTATAGTGGCGTTCCGTTTCGTCGTCATATCGAGACACACAGCATCTTCGCCCGCGATTTCGGCGGCAAGGGCGGCATCCCGGCCGGCAAGCCGGTCCCCGCGGGCTTGCACTGGGACGAGTGGCTCGGCCCTGCCCCCCTTCGCGAGTATCACGACGGCCTGCACCCGTTCTCGTGGCGCAGTTGGCGGCAGTTCGGCACGGGCACGTTGGGTGACATGGCCTGCCATGTGATGGACGGCGTGATCTGGTCGTTGAAATTAGTCGAAGCGACCAAATTCTCCATCGCGTGTCTCGCCCAGAAAGATGGCAGTGCCGAGATGTACACCGATACCTATGGCGGCGGCATCCAACTCTATCCCGAGGCACGCCGCCAGGCGTTCGCGAATCCGCCCAAGACGCTACCGCGTGCCCATGGTGGTCCCATCGAGGATCTGTTCTGGGCGATCAAGAACGACGGCACGCCGGCCTCGAACTTTGTCGACTATTCCGGCCGTTTGACCGAGTTCATCCTCACCGGCCAGTTGGCGATGTTGGCAGGCGTCGGCAAGAAGCTCGATTGGGACGTTGTCGCGATGAAATGCACGAACCATGACGAGATCAACCAGTTCGTCCGCCGCAAATACCGCCCAGGCTGGGAAGTGTAACTGTCGCCTAATACAGAGAACACCGAGGTCACAAGAAAGAAAATCAGGATAAAATTTCGTCCGTTCCTTCTTTGTGATCTCTGTGGCTAAATAAACTGAGGGAAAAACTACTGAGGGCTATTTTTAACACTCCGCTTGAATACAATGGCAGACGTGCCCTCTTTGCACAAAATGTGAAAACGAAGCGACCAATTGAAGGAGGAAATTCAACGCCCAGCGGCGCTGAGTTTTGGATCACCTTCGATGTACCAATACATCGCATGAGTGTCGAGCAAGAGCTTCACGGCATGTACTCCGCAAAATCTTTTAGATATTCGTCATCGTCCGAAATGATTGCGATGCAGCCTTTGCCGAGACCGG
>JANXQG010000676.1 GCA_025356915.1 Planctomycetota bacterium
TGAGTAGTCTAGTTACCAAGCCGGCCCCTGATTTCACGGCCAAAGCCGTCATGCCGGACAATTCGTTTGCCGAGTTGACGCTTTCTTCCTACCAAGGCAAGTACGTCGTGTTGTTCTTCTATCCGCTGGACTTCACTTTCGTCTGCCCGTCGGAGATCATTGCCTTTGACAAGGCCGTGGCAAAGTTCAAGGCAAAGAATACCGAGGTCATCGGTGTTTCAGTCGATTCGCACTACACGCACCTGGCATGGAAAAACACGCCGCGGAACCAGGGTGGCATTGGCGAGATCCAGTATCCGCTGGTCGCCGACCTGGACAAGAAGATTGCCGAGAAATACGGCGTGCTGCTCGACGCGGGCATCGCCCTGCGTGGGCTGTTCCTCATCGATAGCAAGGGCGTTGTCCGCCATGCCTTGGTGAATGATCTTCCCCTGGGGCGCAGCGTGGACGAAGCATTGCGGCTGGTCGACGCATTGCAGTTCCATGAAAAGAACGGCGATGTTTGCCCCGCCAACTGGCGCGAAGGCGAAGAGGCGATGAAGCCCAGTGCCAAGGGGGTGGCCGAGTACCTGGCCAAGCACGCGAATTGATGACTGGATTGTAGCAGGCACACTCCGTGTGCCGTCCGCCCTGCAAGTTTGAGCGTGTGAATGTATGCCCGATCTGTTCTTCAATTTTGCCTGGCAATGCTGGACGGTCATCGTCGAGATGGCCCCGTACTTGTTGTTCGGATTTGCGCTGGCCGGGATGATGTCGATCTGGATCTCGCCCGAGTGGACCGAGCGGCACCTGGGGGGCGAGGGGATTGGGTCGGTCGTGAAGGCAACCTTACTGGGGATTCCGCTGCCGCTTTGTTCGTGCAGCGTAATCCCCGTGGTGGCTTCGATGCGGCGGCATGGAGCGAGCCGTGCGGCAGCGACTTCGTTCCTGCTTTCCACGCCGCAAACCGGGATCGACAGCATCGCGGTGACCTTCGCATTGTTGGGGCCAATCTTTGCCATTTTTCGGCCTATCGCTGCTATCGTGAGCGGCGTCCTGGGCGGAGCTCTCGTGCTGATCTTTGGACGAGCTAGTTCCGCAGAGGCCGATGTACCCCCGGCATGCGCCAATTCGTGCTGTTCAGGCCATCACAGGGCACCAGCCTGGCTGCGAGCGGCCAAGCATGGATTTGTGACCATGCCGCGCGATCTGGCCTGGCCGCTCTTGGCCGGGGTAGTGATCGCAGGGGCGATCGCAGTCGTTTTTCCGCCTGATAGTCTGAAAAACTATCTTGGTAGCGGTCTGCTTTCGATGCTCGTATTGATGGCAGCGGGTATTCCGCTTTACGTTTGTGCCACGGCCTCCGTGCCAATTGCCGCAGGGCTGATTCATTTGGGCGCATCGCCCGGCGCGGCCTTGGCCTTTCTGATCGTCGGTGCTTCAACGAATCCTGCTGCCGTGACCACGGTCTGGAAAGTCCTTGGCCGCAGCACGATGATTGTCTATCTTGCAACCGTTGGGCTGAGTGCCATCCTTTGCGGCTTGGTACTCAACGCGATTCAAAACTGGATTACCCACGGGCTGCCGCAGGTTGCTGCCTACGCGCCGGTCACTTGTGCCGGGCATCCTGCGGAGCCGGCCGGATTCTGGTCGAATCTCTGGGCCGTGATCCTTGTGGCCGTACTCCTTGGATCAAAACTGCCGGCTGGCCGCAGTAAAGGAAAAGCTTAATCTAGTCAAGGTGAGCGAGCGGAGCCGGGACGTAGCTGGGCAAGAGCGACCCCATCCAGCTTGTTGGATGGTGAATCAGGTTATCCAGCTACCTACATCTGCGACGTAGCCAAGTTGCGAACCCAGCGATAAATCGCTGGGCTATTCTCAAACGTCCCTACGGGACGGGGAAATCCATGTCGACCGTGTCCCTGTTCGGCGCGGGTCTCCTGACCCCGCCGAAACAACTGACTGAAGGTCTCCCCGGCGAAAGGGAAACCTTCGGTCGGCGGCGGTGGGCTCGGTCGGAGACCGGCCACAACACCGGCCACAACAAGCGTCACCACAACAA
>JANXQG010000695.1 GCA_025356915.1 Planctomycetota bacterium
CGCGACGAGGTCGGCCAACTCACGCAAGCCATCGACCATGCGGCGGCTTCGTTCAGCAAGGTCGTCAAGGATATTCGCGACACGTCGAAAGGTATTGGCGTTTCGGCAACCGAACTTTCGAGCGTCTCGCACCAAATGCTCGTCCAAAGCGAGGAGATGACGACACAAGCGGGTTATGTTGCCGGCAGCACCGAGCAGATGACCACGAACGTCAGCACCATGGCCGCCGCCGCTGAAGAGATGAGCATGAATGTCATGTCCATCTCCTCGGCCAGCGAAGAGATCAGTGTGAATGTCGGCACGATCTCGTCGGCGGCCGTGGCGACCGCCCGGAACGTCACCGCCGTGGCAGGGGTAATCCAGGAATCGACGCTGGCATTCGAGGCGATTTCTCGCGATGCCCGCGAAGGTTCGTCAATTGCTGGCAAAGCCCTCACGATGGCCGACAGCGCCAACGCAACCATGAAGGGGTTGGATCATTCCGCGACCGAGATCGACAAGGTCACGGGAACGATCAAAATGATCGCCCTGCAAACCAATTTACTTGCGCTCAACGCGACCATCGAAGCCACCACGGCCGGCGAAGCGGGCAGGGGATTCGCCGTAGTTGCCAAAGAAATCAAGGAACTGGCGAACCAAAGCTCGAAGGCGGCGGAAGACATCGCTCGTAAAATCGAAGGTGTGCAGTCCAGCACGCGCGATGCGGTGCAGGTCATTCGCGCAGTGCAGGATATCATCCAGACGTTGAATGCCTCTTCCGGACGGATCGCCGAGTCCGTCGAGAAACAGAACTGCGCGGCTAAAATGAGTGCCGGTAACCTGAGCGACGCCAGCAAGGGTGTGGAGCACATTGCCCTTTCCATTGCCGAGGTTGCCAAGGGTGCCAGCGACATGTCGCGCAATGCCAGCGAAGCCGCCCAAGGGGCCACGGACGTTTCGCGCAATGCCAGTGAAGCGGCTAAAGCAGTCACCGATATCTCCAGCAATATCCACGGCGTCAGCCACGCGACGCGCGATAACACGGCCAGCGCACAGCAAGTGAACGCCTCCGCCGAACGATTGGCATCCATTGCCGGCCAACTCCAACAACTCGTCGGCCGCTTCACCGTCGAGGAATGAATCGATGCCAAGCTGCTCGCACATACTGATTGTTGACGACTCGCGAATCTTTCGCGCGGCACTCGAAGCATCGTTGGCTGGGCAAGATGACATCGAGGTCGTTGGCTCCGTCTTCTCGGGCGAGAAAGCATTGGAGTTCATTAAGGCATCGCCCCCAGACCTTGTGACGCTTGACGTCGAGATGCCAGGCTTGGGCGGTCTCGATACGCTCAAGGCCATCCAGCAGATCAATGCCGGAATGGGACCGGGTACGGAAGTTGGCGTCGTCATGGTGAGCGCCTATACCAAACGCGGAGCGGATATCACCATGCAAGCCTTGCAGGCCGGTGCCTTCGATTTTGTCACCAAACCCAGCGGCCCGCAACAGGAAGAAAACCTCAACATCTTACGGCAACAATTGTTGAGCAAAATTCGCCTGTTCATGGCAGAGCGCAGTCGGAAACGGGCGTCCATGGAACTGGCTGCGTTGCAACTTGCCCAAAGTGCAAGGCAAGTCCCGCGTTCAAGCGGAACTCGCCTACCTCGGTCAGCGCATCGCCAGGCGGTTCGAGCGATCGTCATTGCCACGTCCACGGGCGGGCCCAAGGCGCTGGAAATACTGTTGCCCGACCTTGTTCGGCGAGTTCATCTGCCGATCCTGGTCGTCCAGCACATGCCACCTAAGTTTACGCAATCGCTTGCCGAGAATCTTGCGCGGCTTTCGGATAGCACCGTGGTGGAAGCCGGCGATGGTGACGCGGTCTGCGGCAAGTGCGTCTATATCGCTCCAGGCGGCAAACATCTGCTGTTGCGCAGCGATCGCGGACGTCTGCTCATTGGCATCAATGAACAATCTCCGGAAAATGGCTGCCGCCCCTCGGCCGACGTGCTTTTTCGCTCCGCCGCGACAGCACTCCAAGGGGGCGTTCTGGCAATCGTGCTGACGGGCATGGGCCGCGACGGCACCGCCGGCCTCGGGGCGATCAAAAGGGCTGGCGGATACGCTCTTGTTCAGGATCAGGGCACGAGCGTTGTCTGGGGCATGCCGGGCAGCGCCGTCGAGGCCGGCTTGGCAGATGAGGTGCTTCCCCTCGGCGAAATTGCCAAGGCCGCCGAAGTCTTGGTTGCCTCCATCAAAACAGATTGAAATGGGGGGCGAAGGTAGGTCCAGATAAGGGGTCGGGAGTTGTTGTTGTCAACATCAAAGACTCGACCCCTTTTCTCCTTCCTTTTCTTTCCTAGGCAGCAAATTTCAGACCAATTTTCTGTTTGCAGACATCCTGGAGCATGAACCGAGTATCGAAAACTTGTCCGGCTGGTATAATGAGGGAAGGCTGTTCGGCACTTTAGGCCGAGTCCCAGCATCACGAGATCGAAATCTCTCATGTCCCGTCTGGCTTTACGAACGCGATGTGCGCTAGCGAATTTCCACCCTCCCCAACGCGACATATCCCAATCATGCAAACCAATAGCGTCATAACTTCCCTCCTTGTTTTCGTAGGAGTGTTCGTCACTGCGGCCCATGCCGAGGAGCAGTCCTGGGTCTCGCGTTTCGATGGATGGAAGGCGAAAATGGGTTCAGCAGAACTGCAAAGAACAGGCTTTCCTCTCATCGACTACCACATCCACCTCAAGGGCGATCTCACGCTGGAAAAGGCCCTGGAGTACAGTCGCAAGAACGGCGTCTTCTACGGCATCGCGGCCAACTGTGGATTGAAGTTTCCCATCACCGATGATCGAGGCATCAACGAGTATATCGAGAAGATGAAAGGCCAGCCGTGCTTCGTTGGAATGCAGGCCGAAGGCCGCGAATGGCCGACGTTGTTCTCCAAAGAGGCCATCGCGAAGTTCGATTATGTCTTCACCGACGCCATGACCATTGTCGATCATCGCGGCCGCCGAGCGAGACTCTGGATGCCCGAAGAAGTCGATGTTCCCGACAAACAGGCATTCATGGAACTGCTCGTGCGGACGATCGAACAGATCCTCGACAACGAGCCGATCGACATCTACGTTAACCCGACCTACCTACCCGACGTGCTCATCGAGGAATACGACGCGCTCTGGACGCCCGAGCGACTCAAGCGGGTGATCGACGCTACCACCCGTAACCGCGTGGCGATCGAAATTAGCAACCGGCTGAAGCTACCCAAGGCCGATTTCATCCGCCAGGCGAAGAAGGCCGGCATCAAATTCACCGTTGGCACGAACAATATCGATTCAAAGCTCGGCCAGGAGGAATATGCCTTGCGGATGATCCGCGAGTGCGATCTCAAGCCCAGCGACATGTTCCTGCCCAAACCTGACGGTAAGAAACCGATCCAGGTCCGTGGATTCAAAGCAAAAACGAAGGAGGAGATTCGACAGAAAAATGATGGGACGGAAAAATAAGAAAAGGAATAGGGAACACTATTCTTCGCTAATGGACACTAATGATTCGTGTCCATTAGTTTCCCTCTTCCTCTTCCCATTTTTCTGTCCCTCATTTTTCTGTCGAAAAGAGATACTCACTACCAGTCGAAGATTTTCTTCAAGGAATGAATGGTGGCGGCCCGGCCGCCACGGGCGATGGCGGTGGTTAATGGAAGGCTCTTAGGGCAGACCTTCACGCAGTTTTGTGCATTGCCGCAGACCTGGATGCCACCCTCAGCCGTCAAGGCATCGAGCCGCTCGCCAGCGTTCATCGCGCCAATCGGATTCATGTTGAACAGATCGACCTGGGCGATAGCGTGGGCACCAATGAACGAACGATCGACCGCCTCGCGCAATCGTATTTTGAACTGTTCCTGGGTCTCGTCGGGTTGCTTGAGCAGTTCCATCTTCAAAAACTGCGGACAGGCCTCCAGACAGCAACCGCAACTCATGCACTTGCTGTATTCGTAGGCAAACTGCTGTTGCTCCTGTGACTGCCGAGAGCCGGAACCCATGTCGTAGTAACTATCAACCGGCACCCAAGCCTTGATCTTCTCCAGCGAAGCAAAAAGCCTCGATCGGTCGACCATCAGGTCGCGGACTACCGGAAATTTGGTCATCGGCCGCAGCTCAATACATTCTGCCTTGTCTTTGAGCAAGTTATCGATCAGGGCCGAACAGGCCTGCCGCACGCGGCCGTTGATCACCATCGTACACGCCCCGCAGACCTCCTCGAGACAATTGCACTCCCAGACGACCGGCGCAACATTCTGCGAGTTGGTGGTGACTGGCGATTCAGCGATCTTTTGTAGAGCCGAGATCACATTCATGTCAGGCTCATACTCGACTCGGAACTCATTCCAGTAGCCTTGTTTACCCGGCAGATCCTGGCGAAGGATACGGACGGTGAAGGTGCGAGGGGGAGAATCGTTCATGGTTAACCACTATCTTTTGATCATTTATGTTTCTTATTTTGAATTTATTTCGGATTTCGACATTCGGATTTCGGATTTTGTCATTGCGGCTTGTCGTTCCTTGAACACCTGCTCGATCACGTCGCCGCCTGCAAGGCCGTAAAGGCGCGGTCGGGGTGGAATCAGGTTTGTGTTGACATCTTCATAGCTCAGCGACGGCTCGCCGCCGGCACGGCAGGTGGCAATCGTTGACTTGAGCCACTTACGATTGTTGGCTTCAAAATGATCGCACCAGGCTTCGGCCTCCCGCCGCCGCTGGGCTGGTTCCGTGACCGTGATCTCGCCCTGAGAAAACTCAGGCTTATAGTGGGCACCGCGGGATTCATCGCGGGCAATGGCACCTTGCAGGATTGCCTTGGCCACCGGAAACATATCTTCCAACGCCCGGGCGAACGGCGCGGTCTGGTTGGCCCAGGTGCTTGCGTCGGAAATCGAGCAACAGGCGGCTTGCTCTTGCAATTCGCAGACTTTGGCGTAGGCTTCCGTCATGTCGTCATTGTGGCGAACGACGGTAGCCGACTTGGTCATGATTAAACCAAGTTCGGTGTGAACTTTATACGGATTTGGCCCACCCTGGGGACGCTTCAGCAACGAGTCGTAATACTCCTGGTGCTTCCGCTTGGCCTGATCAAATACGCCGGACGGCAACTCGTTGGACTTCTGGCCGTTGAAACTACTCACGTAGTTAAGGATGCCCGGGGCCACCATCAGGCCACTGAAGATGCAGGCCACCAACGAGTTCGCGCCAAGGCGGTTGGCACCATGGTACTGGTACTCACATTCGCCGATGGCATATAGGCCGGGGACGTTCGTCTGTTGGTTCCGTGGCGAACCGATGTTCAGCCCGCCGTTGCCGTTGGCCTCGTAGTCGACCCACAGTCCACCCATCGTATAGTGGACGGCGGGAAAAATCTTCATCGGCACGACGCGCGGATCCGTCCCTTGGAACTTCTCGTAAATCTCCAGGATGCCGGCTAGCTTACGGTCCAACTGCTCGCGGGGAATGTGGGTTACATCGAGGTAGACGCACATCCGCCCGGCCTGCACGCTCAGTCCCTCCTTCATGCAGACCTTGAATATCTCGCGGGTGCCGATGTCGCGGGGCACGAGATTGCCATACTTGGGATAGCGCTCTTCGAGAAAGTAGTAGCGTTCTTTCTCGGGAATGTCCTGCGGGGGACGAGGATCCTGCGGCTTCCGCGGCACCCACACGCGGCCGCCCTCGCCGCGGGCACTTTCGCTGATCAATCGCAGCTTGTCGGCACCTGGGATGGCCGTGGGATGAACCTGAATGAACTCGGCGTTGCCATAACGTGCTCCGGCCTGGTAGACGCGGCTCACGGCAGCACCATTGCAGGCCACGGAGTTCGTTGAACGGCCGTAGATCGACCCGCAACCACCACTGCCAATCACCAGGGCATCGGCCGGAAAAGCGCGGATTTCCATCGATACAAAATCCTGGCCCACGCACCCGCGGCAGCGGCCCGTCTCGTCGATCACCGGGCCAAGGAAATCCCAATACTCGAACTTGCGGATATGTCCGGTGACTTCCCAGCGGCGGACCTGCTCATCGAGGGCATAGACCAACTGCTGGCCCGTCGTGGCCCCGGCGAAGGCTGTCCGCTGATAGAGCGTGCCGCCGAAGCGGCGCTGATCGCGAAAGCCTTCGGGCGTACGGTTGAAGGTCACTCCCAGCCGGTCCATGAGATCGATGATCTTGGGGGCCCAGTGGGCCAGTTCCTTGACTGGCGGCTGGTGTTGCAGGAAGTCACC
>JANXQG010000009.1 GCA_025356915.1 Planctomycetota bacterium
CCATCGCCGACGAAATCGAGCGGATGAACAAGTGGGACATCATCATCCCGGAAAAAGGCGACGAGTTGCTGGGCAAGATCCTCGGCGAGGCGGACGACGCGATCGAGTTTCAGGACCGCGAAACTCGTCAGAAGCAAACGATTCGCCGCACCCAAACGCGCAGCATTGAACTGGCGGGCAGGCCGATTCTCGTGGGCACCGTCTCCATCGAGCGCAGCGAAATGATCTCGCGGATGCTCGAACAGCGTGGCGTGAAGCATGAGGTGCTGAATGCCAAACATCACCAGCGCGAGGCCGAGATCATCGCTCAGGCCGGGCGCAAAGGGGCCGTGACCATCGCCACGAACATGGCCGGGCGCGGTACCGACATCATCCTCGGCGGCAATCCCGAAGCCATGGCATGGGCACAGCTCCAAACGAAATATCTTACCAAATTGGACGTTCCGCCCGAGGAAATGGATGCGCTCGTTCACGAGATCGAGCAGCGCGAGCAGATGAAGGCCGAAGGCCGCGAAGTGGCTGCGTTGGGCGGCCTGCACGTCTTGGGTAGCGAGCGCCATGAAGCCCGCCGTATCGACCTCCAACTCCGCGGGCGTTGCGGCCGACAGGGCGATTCCGGCAGCAGCCGTTTCTATCTCTCTCTGGAAGACGACCTGATGCGGAAATTTGGCGGCGAGTGGGTCAAAAACTGGCTCACTCGGCTGGGCATGCAGGATGGTGAAGCGATCGAAAGCCGAATGGTCTCACGCCGCATCGAGGGTGCCCAGAAGAAGGTCGAAGAAAGGAACTTTGAAGTCCGCAAGAATCTGTTGGAATACGATGAGGTCATGGACGAGCAGCGCAAGCGGATCTATGGCTATCGGCAGCGGATCCTGGAAGGCGGCAACGGCAAGCAACTCCTGCTGGACATGATCCGCCAGCAGGTTAGCGGCCGATTGAATCAGTTCCTGGCCCGCGATTACGGTACCGAAACTTTCGCCACGTGGGCGGGCAAGGAGTTCTCCGTGGAGTTCGATGCCCGCGACTTTCGTGGTCTCGATTTTCAGGATGCCCAGCGTTATGCGCTGTCCCAGGCCGAGCGGAAGGCCGAGGGGCATATCATGGACGCCCTGGAAGAGAATGTTCCCACCGATGCAGAAGACCAGAGCGATTGGAACTGGGAGGCCCTGGCCAAGTTCGCCAACACACGCTGGCACCTGGGTATCCGCGACCGCGAACTAAAGCAGGTGGGCCGCGAACAACTCGATACGTTTCTTTTGGAGAAAGCCACGGCAGCGATCAATAAGGTCGATCTCGCGGCCGGGCGCGAGTTCCTGGAGCCTGATTACGGCATCCGTGCGGCCTGTGCCTGGGTGAAGAATAAATTCGGCATCGAACTATCGGTCGATTCCGTCCGAGATATGCCGCTGGAAGAGTTCAAGAAACTTGTCTATGAGAAAGCCGAGGCCGCCTATCGCGAGAAGGAGATCGAGTATCCGGTGATGACCGGCCTTTCGCACTTCACGAACCGTGATGCCGGCGGCCACAAGCGTTACGACCGCGAAGGCCTAGTCGAATGGGCTAGAAAACGGTTTGACGTACACCTCGATCTGGAAGATTTGAAGAATCGGCAGCGCGATGAGATTCGCGCCTTGCTTATCGAGCACAGCCGCCGCTTTGCCGAGAAGAGCGTTGATCCGCAGGGCGAAGTCGCGACGCGATTGAAGCAGGTCTTTGATGACCAGACGTTATCGTCCAAGGTGTTGCATGCGGCTTTGGAAGATGGCCGGCTGAAGAGCCTTTCCGATTGGCTCAATCAGGATCTCAACTACCCGCTCTCACCCGAGGCGATGACGCGGCTGAACCCGGAGGTTCTCAAGAACTTCATGGCCTCGGCCGTGGAGGCCAAGTACCGCCCCGAGATGCAGAAGCTGGAACGTGCCCTGCTCCTCAATTTGCTCGATTCCGCCTGGAAAGATCACCTCCTGGTGATGGACCACTTGCGCAACAGCGTCGGTCTGCGAGGTTACGCCCAGGTCGATCCCAAGGTGGAGTACAAGCGAGAGGGCATGAAGACTTTTGAGAAAATGTGGGACACGGTTGGTGAGCGAACGACCGATCTGATCTTCCGCATGGAGCAGCTCGACGAGAGTTTTGTTGGCTCCACATGGACCGGGGGCGAGGCCCGACACGATGCCCCTCCGCCCAGCGACATCGGTGACGAGCAGCAGTCGGCCATCGACGGCACCCAGAACGACGGCAAGCCCAAGCCGATCCGAAACCGGGACCAACGGGTTGGCCGCAACGATCCCTGCCCGTGCGGCAGCGGGAAGAAGTTTAAAAATTGCCACATGCGGAAAGGCTAGTGAGATCGGACCTCGGGAAAGGATTCCCTCGTGCCTTATCTACTGAACATCTTCTACCTACTCCTGCTCCTTGCAGCATCGCCGTGGCTCGTCTGGTCGGCTATCCGCATGGGCAAGTATCGTGAAGGTTATGCCGAAAAACTGCTCGGCCTTGTGCCGCGGCGGACATCGAATAAGAAGTGCATCTGGCTACATGCCGTGAGCGTGGGAGAAGTGAACCTGCTGGCCCCGCTCCTCCGGGTGCTGGAGAAGGATCGGCCCGATTGGGAGTGCGCGATCTCCACGACCACGAAGAGCGGCATGGCGTTGGCCAAGAAGAAATACGCCGGCCGAACTGTTTTTTATTGTCCGTTGGATTTTACTTGGGCCGTGAATGCGGCCATGCGGCGGGTTCGGCCCGACGTACTCGTGCTGGCCGAGTTAGAACTTTGGCCGAACCTCGTTTGGGCAGCCCGGCGACACGGCGCGCGTACGGCAGTCATCAACGGCCGATTGAGCCAGCGAAGCTTTGAAGGCTATCGCCGCATCCGGCCGCTCGTGGCACGATTGCTCCAGAGCATCGATCGAATCGCCGTGCAGGACGAAACCTATCGCGAGCGATTCCTCGCCCTGGGGGCCAGACCGGAATCAGTCCAAGTTACCGGTTCCATGAAGTACGATGGCGCCCAGACCGATCGCGACAACCCCGCCACGCGGCGGCTGGCCGCATTGGCTGGACTGGCTGCGGATGACGTGGTCTTTCTAGCCGGCAGCACCCAGGAGCCAGAAGAGTCCGTGGCCTTGTGGGTATTTCAGCAATTGAGCCGCGATTGGCCCCAACTGCGTCTGATCATCGTGCCTCGGCATCCCGAACGGTTTGATTCCGTTGCGAGGATGCTGGACGCCTCCGGCGTAGCCTGGCAACGACGCACGTTGCTCGGAGCGGGGAGCAGGGAGCAGGGAGCGGGGAGCGGGGAGCAAGGAGCAGAGAGCAAGAGCCGGGGCCCCCTGCTCTCCGCTCCTTTCTCCCTGGCAACTCCGCACGTGCTATTGGTCGATGTGGTCGGCGAGCTGGGGGCATGGTGGGGAACGGCCCGCGTCGCCTTCGTCGGTGGCAGCCTCGGCAATCGGGGTGGGCAGAATATGATCGAGCCGGCTGCATACGGTGCCGCGGTGTCGTTCGGTCCCAACACGCGAAACTTCCGCGACATGGTTGCCGCCCTCATGCAGCACGATGCGGCCGTGGTCGTGGCCGATGGCGAGCAGCTTCTGGCCTTTGTCGGCAACTGCCTTACCAACCCCGCCGAAGCGGCCGCCCGCGGCCAGCGCGCCGCGAGTCTAGTTCGTCAACAGCTTGGAGCCAACGAGCGGACGTTTCAGTTGCTCCTTCCGTTGGTCGCCAGCCAGGAGGCCGATGGCGATCATCGTGCCGCGTGAGCGATTGCGTTAATCCGTGTAAAATCCACAGAAGATTATGGTGAGAATTTGAAGGTGCTTCAAACGTGTCTTATATCACGTACGTCAGCTCAGGGAGCAGGAAGGTCCACGACAAGGTTGGCGATTCCCCACGCGCGCGGCGCGGTCGTCGGGTTTCCAGCGACGTCTCGGACTTGTGGAATAACCTTCTTGCCGAAATGCCTGAGAACGAATGTCGGTTGCATCCCATAAGGCTCGTAAACCCGGCAGACGACACGGCTGCCATCTGATTCGACCGACGTGGGAATGAGGTTGCCCTCCAACGTCAAAAGGTAGCCGAGAGTATAGCCGCGGACGATTTGCCGTCGAGGATTTTGGTGCCTTGCTTCGTGCGGATGCTCTCGATCGAGCCGTCTCGCTGGAAAGTGGCGGAGAAATAATCATTGTTGAACACCCAGTCGGACGCGATCTGTTCCGGCGCGACAGTCCCCGGCCCCGCTTCGCCGGCGATAAGTTCCGCCTGTCCGGCTCCGGCACATTCAAAGGGTACGAGCAGTTTCCCTTGGTCCGGCCCCGTAGGCATGACCTGTGCGGCCGTCTTCCCGCCTTCGGCGGCGAGGAAGAACTCGGGTGGACTGCCGGCCCACGATACCCTGGCCACTCTGCGGTGCTTCTTCGGATAAACCGCGAACAACCGCAGCGATTGCCTGCCGCCCGACGAGTCGGGATACGCGGTCTTGAGCATTTCGGAACACGCCCCGGACGACTTCCGTATCACGTCTTTCAATCACTCGCAGCACTTGGCCCGCAGTTCCGGAGCACCGACCCAATAGGCATCGTGATGCTGAGCAAGCAGCCAGGTTTTCCACATCGGTGCCGGATCTGGCAGCGATACCGGCCATCCCTTGGCTGGCTTGGCCAGTGCCATCATTGTTTCCATCTGGACCAGTGCCGTTTCCGCGGAGGTATTCAACCGGGACAGTTCATCGGCATTGTTCCCTTCGATGTAGCCCCAGGGAACGAACATGCGGATCTTGGGCCTTGCGACGCGGTCTTCCGCGATCTTTTGGTCCAGGAACTGGTCGAGAACGACGTAATCACAACGCGGGTTCATGCTATGCTCGCTCATATCCGGGCAATCGGTGCCGAGACCGGCGCCAGGCTGCCAGGCCGGGATCTCCGTACCGTCCAGACCTCGCCACGTGCAAAAGGCTTCCTTCCCGGTCACCGTCTCACCGGGTAAGGCCTTCTGGCGTGTGGGAAAGGGGCCGATGCAGCGGTGCGCCTAGCGATACCCGAAGGCGTTGAGAATCTGCGGCGTCTGGTCCGTGTAGCCCGGCTCCTGCATGGCGTAGGTTCGGACCTGGCATCCGAAGTTGTCCAGGATGGAGCGTGTGCCCACCGCGAACTGACGGACGGATCCCTCCAGGCTGAGCGTGTGCAAATGAGGCTGGCTATAGGTTCCGTTGACGATTCCCAATTGGCCGCGTCGAATGGCTGCCCCAATCCTCTGGGCGAGGTCCGGGTACATGGCCTTGACGTCCTCAAGCTCACCGGCCGAGAAGTCATAGTTCAATCTCGCCTCGGGCGTGGACTCAAGGACGTGGAGATTGCGACTGAGCCGCTTGGAGTATTCCTCGATGGACGGTGCTCCCCAGGGGGGAGTCCGTTCCGCACAGACCGTGTCCTCCTTGATAATCAACCACATCGGGTGCATGGCAAAGGCCATGTGGCGTTTTGGTTTCGGTCGGTTGGTTTCAGCCGGCTTGTCCGGCGCGCCGACACCCTCCGCCGCAACATGAGTTACCAGTGAAAAAACGGTACAAAGACTGGCTGCCACAAGCAGCATGGTTCCGATTTGTCGTCGCATGATAGGAGTAGTATATCTGGATTTGGTAGATCTGCCTCTTGAAGCTTGTCGGCGATCAGCAGTTTTCGAAGTTCTTCCAATTCGATTGACATTGAAGCCCCTTCTTTCTGGCTAAAACAGCGACACCAAAAGCATGTCCCCTATTTTGCGTTATCTAGGCTACACCGTCAAGAGGCGTGTTGGGGGGTGTTGGGGAGGTCGGGGGAGGTTGACGCTAGGGCGATGCAAAGTTGGGGTCGGCGTGCTGGAGTAATCGGGCCGGATTTGTTTACGGGCGAGGCGAATTGTTGGTCCTTCGGCCCGAATACATTTCAATGGATTGTCCTTACCCACATCTTTCGGCCAGCCGAGCGTCTTCATGGCCATTTATGGTCATTCCCGGCGCAGCCGGTATTCGGCGGAAAAGGGGCATGAATGCCCCTCACATGATCGACCACCTCCTGCCACGGAATTGTGGGTAAGGACAATGGCTGGACGGCGGGCAGGATAAAGTACCGCTTATCATATATAATTTGACTTTCTGACAAGTGACCAAGGCCTACCTGTACATGGATCAATAGAATTGCCCATGAAATCCCGCGTTTCTTCCCGTCCACAGGCTCAAAGAATTCATGGAAAACGTGAAAAAACATGGAAATACATAAACAACGATATATCAAGGAGTTAAGTAAATGTTGAAGGTTGGCATTGCCGGCATCGGCTTCATGGGCATGATCCATTACTTGGCCTACCAGCGCATGCGAGGCGTGAAGGTCCACGCCATCTGCGAGCTGGACCCGGTGCGCCGCGGGGGGGACTGGCGGACGA
>JANXQG010000016.1 GCA_025356915.1 Planctomycetota bacterium
GAAGGTTGGCGAATTGCCGACGTAGCGGTACACATTGGCGTCGCCACCTTTGAAGCCAATCGGGTCTTCGCTCGTGAACCTTCCGATGGCGGAATCGTAATAGCGGGCGCGGTTGTTGTACTGCTTCGTTGTGGCGTCGTATTCTCGACCGGTGAATTTGAAGCGGTCGCCATTGCTGGGGCTCGATTCGGTTATCAGTTTGCCGAAGGAGTCGTACTTTATATGGTCAATCACCGAGCCGCTGGTGTTGGCAATATCGCGCACGGAACCGAGTTGGTCGGTTAGGTACCACGCGGCGGTGCCGCCTGCGCTGAAGCGGGCGAGGAGTTGGTCGACTGCGTCGCCGGACAAATAGCGATTTGTCAAAGAGCCGGAGTTGTCGAAGTCGGCGTAGGGGTTTTGGCCGTCGTAGACGGTCCATTGCCAGGTAGCCGGTTGCGAGCCCGCGCCGTCTGGGTCGCTGCCCACTCCGATCCGCCGATCCATGGGATCATACCGATAGATCTGCTCCTGGACAACAGCGCCGCCGCTGGAATTCTTCTGCCGGACATTCGTGAGCCGATTTCGGTAGTCCCAGACGTATTCGCTTACCTTGCCCGTGGATATTTCCGTCTTGGTGACGAGATTCCCGTCGTTGTCGTACGTGTAGTTGAAAGTGCCGTCGGAGGCCAGCCGATTGCCGGTGCCGGTTGAGTAGCCGGTCATCGTGCGATTGCCGGTGGCGTCGTAGGAGTAGCTTTCGGAGCGCCAGCCGCTGGCGAGCGTGTTGCCTGCGCTCAGCAAGCGTCTTATTCGGGGGGCTGTTTGTCTTTCAGTATTTGCGCCAGGTCCCAAACCTGGAGCGTGTTGTCCATACTCCCAGTCACAATCTTGCGAGTGTTCGGCACGAAACACAGTTGCAGGATAGAACTGGTGTGGCAGTTAAAGCGAGCGAGTCGTTGTCCGTCGAGGACTCGCCAGACTTCGACATAGCCGGGTTCGTTGACCGCTCCTTCTCCCGCAGAGACCAGGAGTTCTCCATCCGGAGAAAAGGCCAAGCCGCTTACGAACGTTGCGGGACACTGGGCCAACACATTGCCTGTCGAGACATCGAACATCGTAATCATACCGCCGCCCGCCGCAAGGATTTTTCCATCGGGAGAGAACTTGACTTGTCTTGGGGGGCAAAGTCCATTCGCCTGCAGTCCACGTTTCGCTGCACCGGACGCCGCATCCACAAGGACCACGCCGCCTCCAACGCCCACGGCAAGTGTGGCCCCGTCGGGTGAAATGGCGAGTCTGGTTATTCTCACCATCTTCTGCAGCGGGAAAAGCTTGTTGTCGGCTTCGCGATAGAAGACCTTGGAGTCGTGCGTCTGCACATCCAACCGCAGGACTACGGGATCGCGGTCGGTACCTTTAGCCATGTATAGGTATCGACCGCTTGGCGCGAATACGATTTCAGCGGGGTGGGCGTTTGGAGGTATCCAAACATGGCGGAGCGTGCTGTCCTCTAGACGCCGGAGTTGGCATCCGTCCCGGCCTGATACCGCAAAATCCTTGCCGTCCGGCGAGAAGATGATCTGGCTGGCACTCAACCCGGAATTGGTCGCAAGGGTGGCAAGCTGCTCTCCGTTGTTCAGGTCAATCAACTGGATCGTCCTTCCGAATCCACAAACCACGGCAGCGCGAGTGCCATCACGATGCGGCGCAACGCACTCCACAGGATCTTGGAAGACATATTGGGCCAAGGGGCGCTGGGTTGGCACGGCACGCTTCTCACAACCCAGCGTCCCGATCGCCGCCAGGAACGTCACGATCAGGCATCGTTTCATCACAAGCCTCCGAGTCGGCACCAGGCTACGCCCAAATACACTGGTATAGAAAATGGACAAGGCGAGAATCGCGATTCGAGTCCCGTTGCAATGGCCTCACAACACGTGATACGTCCCAAAACGTTGCGAACCCAAATCGGAGAAGAAGGGATGGTTGCCTCCCGAAACCAGGTATCTAAGGACCTGTTAAGACGCTGATGCCACAATCATAGATCCCATAAGAGTTCAGGAGGTAATACTGGTACTCCCACCACGCAGGATTATACTCAACCCAATTGCCACTTCCACAAACGCCCCAGGAGGTGTTTCCTGTATTGCCAACAACGGTATGATCGAGTTTGTTGGCCCAAGCGTCCATCCCGTCGCGTCTATTGCCGTTCTGGCAGCCCATAAGAACGAAGACGCCGGAATCGGTAAGACGGGATTTCATCACATCTACGACCCATGGAGGAATGTTCGTGTTCGTTAGGCCATTGGGGCCCCCGCCCGGCGGCTGCTCGGTCTGAATGCCTACTTCTGCATCGCCAGACAATCCGTGCCCCCCAAGAGTAATCATTTCCAGTGAGCCCGCCGGGCAACGCGCTAGTTCCTTTCCAATCATTTCCCATGTGCTCACGTCGGAGATGACCTTGGTGCCGGGGCGTGCGTTAAACCATGTGTTCCACCAATCAAACATCACGGTTTTGTCGGTAATGAACTGCACCGAGTTGCTTGGGATCGGAATTGCGCCTGGACCGCTATGGATGGGCTGCTTCGTGGTCGGATCGAAGAAAGGGAGTGGCGGCTGAGGCGGCGGCAAAATACCGATAACCATTGCCTCCTCATCGGAAATTCCGGGGTACACGCTGAGTGGCGGCGGAGTTGGTATATATGGCGATGGCGGGCCAATTGTGCCGCCGGGGACGCCGTATCCGCCACCGCTTACTGGCGTGTCTGCAAGACCGGTGGGGTCGATCATGAACGTGGGGCTGTTACCCGTGTAGCGATACGTGTTCGTATCGCCGGAGGCAAAGCCGATTGGGTCCTGCGACGTGAATCGCCCCATGGCGGCGTCGTAGTAGCGGGCGCGGTAGTTGTACTGGCCGGTAGTGGGGTCGTACTCGCGGCCGGTGAATTTGAAGCGGTCGCCGTTTGAGGGACTGCTTTCCGAGAGCACTTTGCCGAAGGAGTCGTAGGAAACCTCGTCGATCAGCGTGCCGCTGGTGTTGGCGATATCACGCACCGAGCCGAGTTGGTCGGTGAGATACCACGCGGTGCTGCCGGAGGAACTCATCCGTCCAAACAACTGGTCGACCGCGTCGCCGGACAAAAAGCGATTTGTCAAAGAGCCTGAGTTGTCGAAATCGACGTACGGGTTCTGGCCGTCGTAGACGGTCCATTGCCACGTCATGGGCTGGCCGCCAGCCCCGTCTGGGTCGGTGCCTGCCCCAATTCTACGGTCCAGCGGGTCGTAGCGGTAGCTGACCTCCTGTAAAACGGTGCCGCCGGAGCTTTTCACCTTCACGTTGGTCAAACGGTTGCGGTA
>JANXQG010000030.1 GCA_025356915.1 Planctomycetota bacterium
CTTGGATCAAGGAACCGTAATAGCCGACCGCGTCGTCTTTCGCATCGACGTTGAGCAGTTCGGCCACGAGGGGGGTAGCGACAAGCGTGTAGAGATGCAGTTCAAGCCCGTCGAAAGTCCAGCCGAGCCAGGCGGCAATGCCCGACCGCCACTGCGCGGGAGAGACGTCGCGGAGCCGTTCGACCTCCAGGCCGCAGCCGGTTCGATTGCCGTCTGTTCCTTTCGCGATTTTTGAGGCAGTCGTTTCGGGCATGATAAATCTCGAACGATGGGCAGTTATATGAGACCCGGCGCACGCAGGTGTTCCACGCACCAGAGCATCTAAATGACGGCATCCGCCGTTCTCATGTCCCTTGGCAACCGTGGAATCCCGTTCCCTTAACCGTACTCGACCGGTCGACTTTTCCGGGAGGAGCAGACTTATTACCCCCCTCAGCACATCCCGCGGCAGCCACCACAACCAAACACCAAGGTACTACCCAACGCATTGTTTACCCCTCGTTTTCTCATGCAAACAGGTATCGCCGCAACTTTTTGAGCTGATCTGTCGTCTATTAGACACCAGTGTCAGCCCCGTAGAGTCCATTCTCACCATGGGGCAGTCTGTCTACAATGGGGGTGCAAGATGCGGGACCACCTGCGGATTGGCTGTCAAACCTGAGGGTACTTCCAAAAACAAGGCCAGCTTCCCATGAGCAAAGTCCTGATTCTCTACCATTCCGCCAGCGGCAACACCGCGAAGATGGCCCAACTGATCGCCGAGGGGGCCAAAAGTATCTCGGGTATCGAGGTTCGGGTCCGCGAGGTGGACTCCGCCACCGCCGAGGACGTGCTCTGGTGCGATGGTCTAGCAGTCGGCAGCCCGACGAACATGGGCATCCTCTCCTGGAAGATGAAACGCTTCTGGGACGAGGTGATGGGGCCGCATTGGATGAAGGTGGACGGCAAGATCGCCTGCGCCTTTTCGTCATCGGGTGGCTGGGGCGGCGGCAACGAACTGGCCTGCCAGTCGATCCTCACCGTCTTGATAAACTTCGGCTTTCTGGTGTTCGGCGTCACGGACTACGCCGGCAAGCTGACGACACTGCATTACGGGGCCGTGGCGGCCCGCGAGCCTCGCTCCGAGGATGTGCAGGCTGCCTGCCGAACACTGGGGCAACGTCTGGCGGAGTGGGTAGCGGTGTACGTTGATCATCGGTGCAATGAGCACCCGGTTCGCAAGACAAGGATGGGAGCCGGATGATGCCTCCGAGTACAAACATCCCGACCTGGCCCGGCCAGCGATGGAAGCCGTCGGGATCGACGTTTTCGCGACGGCCCGGGCGGCGGGATTGCCCATCGAGGTGGTGCGGTCCAAGAAGTGCCCGCAGAATTATTATTCCCTGGTGCTGGTGGAGTAGACGCTTGCGATGTTCTGAAAGTTCCCTTTTGAGATACCCGAAGTATGAATAAAAAAAGTTGCGTTATTCTGTTGTTGGGCATGGCGATCGGTTTGGCGACGTACGGTCGTCAAGTCATGGGCGAAGATTGGCCCCAGTGGCGTGGTCCGACCCGTGATGGGGTATGGAAGGAGATCGGTATTGTCGAGAAGTTCTCCGCCCCCCAGATACCCGTTCGCTGGCGTGCCGCCATCGGCAGCGGATACAGCGGTCCGACCGTGGCCGAAGGCCGCGTGTACGTCAGTGATTTGCAGACCGACCCAAGCCCAGCGGAAAGGGTCCATTGCTTCGATTGGAAAACGGGCCACAACCTGTGGAGTTACAGCTATGACTGTGCCTACAAAAACGTCGGCTACATGGCGGGGCCGCGGGCCTGCGTCTCCATTGACGACGGCCGAGCTTATGCTTTGGGGACCATGGGACATCTGCACTGTTTTGATGCCGCTACGGGAAAACTGCTCTGGAAGAAGTGCCCGGAGTTAGATTACAAGATCCGCGTACCAATTTGGGGCATTGCATCGGCACCGCTGGTCGATGGTGAGTTGGTGATTGTCCAACTCGGTGCCGAAGGGGCATGCCTCGTGGCCTTGGACAAGAAGACCGGTGTGGAGCGGTGGCGGGCACTGGACGATCAGGCGTCCTATTCGGCCCCGATCATTATCCAACAGGCTAGTCGACGAGTACTCATCTGCTGGACGGGTAATAATGTGGTCGGCTTGAATCCGGTCTCCGGCAAAGTCTATTGGAAGTATCCCTTCCCGCCGGCGAGGATGATCATCAACGTCCCCACCCCAGTCGTTTTGGGTGATCGACTCTTCCTGACGGGATTCTACGATGGCGCTCTCATGCTCAAACTGGGGCAGGACGAGCCACAGGTCGAAAAACTCTGGAGACGCCAGGGCACCAGTGAGCGGCACACCGACGCGCTACAATCCATGATCAGCACGCCGTACATGGAGGGCGACTACGTCTACGGCGTGGACAGCTACGGCGAACTTCGGTGCCTGGATGCACGCACCGGGAACCGCATTTGGGAGGATCTAACGGCGGTGCCCAAGGCACGCTGGGCTACCATTCACATGGTTCGCAATGGTGGGCGGGTGTGGATGTTCAACGAGCGAGGAGAACTGGTCATCGGCATGCTTTCTCCCCGGGGCTTTCACGAGATCAGCCGCGCGAAGCTGATTGAGCCGACGACCGACCAATTAGGACAAAGAGGAGGCGTCTGCTGGTCGCATCCTGCCTACGCCTACAAGCATGTTTTTGTCCGCAATGACCGGGAACTGGTCTGCGCCAGCTTGGCTACAGATGCTCACCCTTAATGTTGGCGGCTTCACGATGCCTTGTTCAGCATCTTACCCATACTCTCGCTGACTTATGCAAGATCCGCACCGCAGTGAACCGGGCTACCTAGCGAGAGAGAAGCGAACCTTTCGCGCGATGGTGCATGTGTATTGCCGGGCTCATCACGGCACGACAGGCTCGCTCTGTTCTGAGTGTCAATTACTCTGCGACTATGCCCTCAGTCGTCTATATCGCTGCCCTTACGGAGCGGAGAAGACGACATGCGTCAACTGCCCGACCCATTGCTACAAGCCCGCCATGAGAGATCAGGTCAAGACCGTCATGCGTTACGCTGGGCCTCGGATGCTATTTCATCACCCCATTCTCGCCCTGCTCCACATGTTGGACGGTCTGCGCAAACGGTAAACCTGTGAAACCTTGATAACGGTAGGGCAGGACGATCCGAATAACTGGTTTGTGGTAGAATGTCGCTTGGCCGACCTACCATCTGATCCACCCCGGCCCCGGCGGCGCCATGCCGGGGGATCCCAGCTGCGCCTTCTACTGGAAGGGCCGTTATCATCTGCACTACATCTACAACCACAGAAGCTCCTGGGAAGAAGGGTGGTGGGAAGCACGAAAACATGATTACGATGAAGATGATTGAGAGACCACAGCAGCCGAGCGAGTCATTGTTATGAACTGGAACACGTCCACAATCGAGAACCTGCGACGGGTTTTTACCGATGGTTTTGACGCCCGTGACATTGCCGAGCCAGTGGAATTGCGGCGTGGCTCGTATCTGAACCTACCGGCCCATGCGAAACATCGAGTTGTCTGGTCTGACCCGAACGAGAAGACGGTGTGGCTAGCGATTCATTACAAAGATTGATGTGGATGCACTGCTCAGTTGAATCGATTGCCACCGCAAAGTCTTCCAATCTTTCCACGCCTTTGCGAACCGGCAGAAGTGGCCGAAAGTTTAGAATTTCTGTCGCATTTTCTCCTGTTTTTGTGACGGCGAGGCGGTCAGCATGATATGTTTCATTTGAAGGTTGACATCACTTGCTATGGCACCCCTAAATGGAGGGCAAATCGTGCAAGATCCACCAGCTCACTTGCAATGAGGAGCGGCTGAGTCACTCCTCATAGGTCGTTCTGTTGTTCTGACCCCATCCATAACCCTTCAATTGAAACACGAACCCCGCTTTATTGGCGGGGTTCGTCGTTTATTGCCGTCCGACACGTTCCGCTCGAACTCCTGCTAAAGCTCAATTTGCCCGGCCGCCAGCAGTTCGACGCCAGCAACAGCTAGGCCGGATTACCCCACATGTTCTGCATCTTCAAGGGCAATAACGCTTGCGGCTTCCGGCGTCCAGGCTTCGATTTCCACAGTTTCGCCATTGATGAAAGTCACTTCGTATTCGTTCATGTTGTGTTCTCCTGGATCGGTGGAAATGGACAACCGATGTATATCGGATGTCGGGCGGCAAACCTTCAATGTTCGTTTACGGCGACCACGATTCCCACCCTGCCGAAGGCGTCGAAAAGCCCGTGGCCGCTGCCATTTAGGATTCTTGGTCCATCCTGCTGAACGGGCATCTGCCCTGGATCGAAATGGCCACAAGGGGTAAATTCCATGCCATCTCAGGGAAGAATTGCGGCAAGAGACGGATCAAACGGACTGACAACAATGCCCCGATTGCGGCCAGCGGGAATCTTTAAACGACTTTTCTCATCGATCTTCCCACAGAAGCTGGAAGTGCAGGTCCGTAGCGAGGAACTTGCGGATGGCAGGATTGCACTCATCCCCGTCTATTTGCTTGCAGGGCAAGATGTCGATCCGGCCCTGGTCGGCCCTGATCCGAAGCAACGTATCCTGGGCCACTCCGTTATTGCCGACCAATCAATTCTTTCCGCCTGCCGCCCAGGTGCAGCCACACTGCCGAAGCGAAAGGCAGCGGAGTACCTTTCCAACCTCAAAAGGAAAGGGGTGCTGGTCCAGGGCAAGGCCGAAGAAAAGCCCACCGACGTTCGAGAGGTCAAGCCCAAGATTATGCTGACCTTGAAACCAGACGGCACCCTCGACGTCCAGTCCCAATTGATGACCGATCAGGGGGTGGCCGTTGCTAAGCCTCTGGACCTGGAGCAACTTCGCCGGGACGAAGGATGGTTCTTTGCTGACGGTGATCTCCTGCATGTAACGACTACCAACAGCGTTTGGGACGACATTCTGTTCACCGGCGAGACGA
>JANXQG010000366.1 GCA_025356915.1 Planctomycetota bacterium
GCCGCGTCGAGTTGGATTTCTAAGCATCGACCGATTACAATCACAATTTGATTTTTCCTGATTTCCCCGGATTTTTCACTTGTGAACGCAATCTGTCTTGTCATCGATCGGCTGCATAGCGGATTCCTTGGTGCTTACGGCAATACTTGGATCGAAACGCCAGCCTTCGATCGCCTAGCGGCCGAGTCGTTCGTGTTCGACCAGATGCTTATCGACTCGCCGCAATTGGGGCCATTGTATCGCTCCTACTGGCAAGGCTGGCACGCTTTGGCCCCGGCAGTGGAAAATCGGCCCACGCTGCCGGCACTGCTCCGCGAAGTCGGAGTAAACTGTACGCTCTTGACCGACGACCGCAGTGTGATTGAGCATCCTCTGGCCATCGATTTTGATGATTGCATCCAGATCGATCCACCCTGGCAGTCGCAGATGGCCGCTGCCGGGGCTTATGAACAAACGCACCTGGCTCGCTGTTTTTTACAAGTCATCGATTGGGTGCAAACGGCCAAGCGGCCGTTCTTCCTCTGGTGTCACCTCGGCAGCCTGGGCACGACTTGGGACGCGCCGCCGGAATGTCGTGAATCCTATTGGGACGAAAGTGACCCACCCCTGCTGACCACGGCCGATGTGCCCGACCGCATGCTCAAAGCGGGCTTTGACCCGGACGAATTATTAGTCTACACGCAGGCTTACGCCGGGCAGATTGCGCTGTTGGATACTTGCCTAGGCGGATTTCTCGAAGTCCTCGAAGAGCATCCGGCCGCCCACAAGACGTTGCTGGCGATCGCGGCCTCACGCGGTTTTCCCATGGGCGAGCATCTGCGATTAGGGCCATGCGACGAGTCGCTGCACGGTGAGTTGATCCATGTGCCGCTGCTCATGCGATTTCCCGATCGTCTGGGTGCTGCGGCCCGCAGCCAGGCATTGGTCGAGCCTGCGGACCTTTGGGCCACACTACTGGATTATTGGCGGATCGCCGGCGCGCCACCGTCGCCGACGGGCGTTTCCCTCCTGCCGCTGGTACGCGAGGAGCTTGTCACTACCCGCGATCGACTGGTCGTGGCCGGAGCGGGGGAGGAGCGCGCTATCCGTACGCCAGCCTGGTATCTGCGCAAGGCGGAACCGCCCGAGCTGTACACCAAGCCGGACGACCTGTGGGAAGTGAACAACGTGTCTGTCCGTTGCCAGGAAGTGGTCGAGCGTCTACTGGATGCCGCAGACCAGTTCGAGCAGGCGATCTATAGCGGCACTGCGGCTGACCTGCCGCCGTTGAGCGATGTGCTGGTCGAAGGGCTGGGGTAAGCGGCTTTTCGCATTCCGCACCCAGAACCGGGGGAGCCGTTTTTAATTTTCCTCCCGGGGAACTTTTTCCTAGCGGAAAGCGTCCAATGGTCCTAAAGTGTAGTCTGATCCTACAACTCACGCGAGGAGCAACCCGATGAAAAGGCTTACGCTTGTCGTACTTTTGACAGCAATACTGATCGCAGGAGCAACTGGGGTGGTGTCCCCGGCCCTTGCCCAGGCCCTGACCGACGCCCAGCAGGCCTTCCAAAAAGCCAGAGCGGCGTATGATTCGGGCGGATTCAGCGAAGCCCGGGATCTGGCCCAAAAGGGATCCGAGACCGACCCCCACAATCCAGATATCTTTCTCCTGCTAGGCAAGGCCCATTACCAGCTTGGCGAGTTGGACGAGGCCATGGCTGCCTGGAACCAGACCCTGGTCTTGGCCCCCAAGGAATCGTTTGCCAAGAAGATGCTGGAAGTGCTCCAAGCGCGGCGGAAGGATGTTGACTCCCGCATTCGCTACATCGAGTCGCTGGTCACCGAACGGCTTGATGCAGTCGCTGTCGTCGAATGTCGCACCCTGCTGGAGAACAGCAAACCCCTCAGCGATGCCCAACGGGCGGCGATACTCACCCTCCAGGCCGAACTGGCCGTTCGTGGCGGCCAGCCCGCGGATGCCCGCACAATCATTTCCAAGGTGCTGACCCTCTATCCCAAGCAGGCGGACCCGATCAAGACGAAACTGATCCTGGGGCAAGCAAAGCTTCGTTGCGGAGGTGAGGCAACGGCCGAGGGGCTGGCGATGTTGACGCAACTCGCGGCGCAAGGCGACACGCCCGCCGCCGCCACGGCCCAGTCGGAACTGCTTACCTTCGACCTGAGCCAGGGGATCGATCCGGCCCGCACCGCCGCTCTGGCTAAGTGGTTGGTCGATCATGCCCAGCACTTTCGGGCCGACGAAGCCCGCGGGCAATTGCTCAACGCCTATCTGACGCTTTCCACACAAGCTGCCCCGCCGCGGCCCGACTCGCCGCTGTGTCATACCGATCTCGCCGCGCTGGCCGTGGCCGATGAGATTATTAAGCAGAGTCCCCGCAACGAAGAGAAAGCGGCCGTGGTTCAGCGGCTGTTGCCGCATTTCACTACGCAATATGCGGCACGCAAGGCGAATGCAGCGGCGGCTGACGGCTTGCGCAAGCTGCTGGCTTCGCCGCTGCCACGGGCATCGCGTGTCACCGTCCGGTTAAACCTCTTCGGGCAACTCAAGGCCATCGCCATCGAGCATCTGCAAAACGAGGCGAAGAGCGGGCGGCTAGCCACTGCCGACCCCGTCATGCTGCCCAAGGAACTTGCTGAGACTCTCGCGGCCCTCAATGCAGTCCGGCAGGAGGATTCGGCGTCTGCCCCCTGGTTTATCACCGCCCAACTGGCAGGCGAGGTTCGGACATTCAGTGCCGCACTGCCCTGGCCCGATCGAATCACGGCTCTGCGGGCACCGGACGCTTGGATGATGGCGATTGCCCTGCCGATTCTCAAGGCCGACGCCGACCCTGAGTCCGTCAAGACCGCAGCCAGTCTGATGCAAACGCTGGTCCAGGAATACCAATCGCTCGCACTCGCGCGGCCCGAAACTTGGGGACTGGCCCTGGACCTCGATCGGCAGCTTCTCGGGGCACTGTCGCCGAAGAGCATGCAATGGCCTGACATGCTCACGGCCAGGATCATGCTTCTGGACGCCTATACCAAGTACCAGTTCAAGCAGAATATCGAGACCGGCCTGGGCGAAAACAACACCAAGCTTTCCGAGACCCAAAACGAATTGATCGACGCCATGGCAAAGCTCGTGACCTACGACGCCACCCGAGCGAGTGATGCCGTGCAGCGTCTGTCCGAGCACCTGCGACCATGGATCGAGCAGGACAAGTGGCCCGTCGCCGAGGCGGCCTTTACAGTCCTGCAAAAGGCGCTGCCGGCGGAAAGCCGCTGGGAGGCGGAACTAGCTCTTGTGCGACTTTCCGTCGAGCACGTATTCCGCCAAGACCAGCGCATCCTGCGGGCCGGTCTCACCGTGCCTCGCGAGCTTGATCCTCTCCATAAGCAGGCCCTGGTGCGTCTCTACTCCATGCAAGCCGGGCTGGAGCCAAACAGTCCTAAGCTACAGCAGGTTCGCGTTCTTTGGGACACGATCATCGGCCATTATCGCGGGCTGGAGTATGACGATATCGCCGAAGCGGCATTGAAGACCAAGCCGCCAAAAGCGGTCGAAGCGGCCGATCAATACGCCGAGTTCCAGGCGATCCGTTTCCAGGAAGAGAAGGCACGACGGGACCTTGCTCGCCGCTTGAAGCAATTTGAGGGCTCCGAGAAAATCGCCCTGACGCCGGAGCTTAAGAACGTGCTGGCGGCCTGGACCAATTGGATCGGCGACCATTCGGCGAGTCCGTTGGTTCCACAGGCCGTCGGACAGGTGCTGGGTATCGGCCGGATGTTCGAGCAATACGGCGCGTTTGAGGTAGCGGCGGGCATCTACGGCGATTTCGCCAAATTCGCCGCCGGCGTGAAGCCTTTATCACAGTCGGCAAGCAGCCAGCCAAGCATGGCCGAGACGGCTGGCGCGATGGCCGCGACTGCACTCGACAGCCGTGCCGCCAAGGCCCTAGCCAAGATGATGGCCGATCGCAAGTCCGAGGAGCCGCTGCCGGCCAAGCTGAGCGACGAGTTCGCGGCAGCCATTGCGGCCCACAAGGCATTCCTGGCGGCCTATCCCAATAGCATTTTTAGTAGCGACGCCTTGCGAAAGATCACCGCCGTGGCCGTCGAATATGCGAAGATCGACGCCTGGGAAGTGGCCGAAGGCGTGTATGCCGACCTAACCAAGTCGGAGTTGAAGATTCGCCGCCCCGAGCGGCTGGAGTTTGCCCGTGGCGTATGTCAGCTTGGCCGTGCCATGCCGGCCCATGCCCGCGAGGTTCTCGCGGCCTTGAATGCGGCCGGGCTGGGCGAGGAGAGTTCCGAGACCACGCCCACCGCACTGGCGACGATGACGCCCGCCGGTCCGCTCGGCGCGACAGGCCCTCGTGGAGGTGGCGGCGGCGGTGAAGGTGCGATTACTGGGGCCGACACGCTAACCCTTGGCGGCATCAACCGAAACTTCAATGGCACCTCGACCATCAGCAGCGGAGCACTCGCGCTCGACGAAAAGAGCATTGGCCACTACGACGACTCTAGCAAAGACAAGAGCGGCCAGCTAGCACCCGTCGCTCCCGCCAAAAAACCGGCCGAACCACTCCCGCAAACTGAGCAAGCCAAGCATGACTCGCAACTTCTAGCCATGATCCAGCAGCAGGAATCCGGCCGTAGCGCGCGCATCGCCCAGATGCCCGAAAACTTGCGCTACACGGTCGCCAACCAACCGACGGTCCAACAAGGCACCCAGTCATGGCAGCCAGTGATCCTCACGGTAACCCCGCTGGCTGCGGCCGAGTTGGCGCGGCTGGAAAAGGCCATCGACGCCGCCTACAAGATATTTCAGGAGGTGAGTGCCAAGTATGCCGAAACACCGACCGCCCAACAGGCCCGCGGCGAGGTTCTGGTCACGATCGGCTACTGGCGAGAACTGACCGAATGGGAGCGTTCCGCGACACTGGCCGTGCGGTTCCTCACCGATAATCCCCGCGATCCGCAGCTTCCCCAACTTCGCTTGGAAGTCGCTCGCGACCGCCTGGCCTGGGCTGCCAAGCCGATCGGCAAATCGTTGACGCGGCAAGAACTGTTGGCCGAGGTAACCGCCCGCTTCGCGGCCGCCCGAACGGAGCTGAACAAGATCGTCGCGGACTTCGTCAAGCAGCGGATTCTCCAGCAAGAGGCCCAATGGGATCTGGCCAATAGCTTTCTCACCGAAGCCCGGGCGATCAGTGCCGTCAGTCCCACGCTGGCCCGCGGCCAGTTCGTGCGAGCCGCGCGGGAGTTGAGGGCCGTGGCGGTTAAGTATCCCGGCCATCCGCGAATAAGCCAGATCGCGCCGATGCTCTGGGGTATCGCCCAGGAGATGGAGAACCAGGGCTATGAGGATGAATCGGTGTTGGTTTGGAACGAACTGGCCATCTCCGATCCGATGAATCCACTGGCCCAGCAGGCCATCGGCAAGATCGCACAGACTTATTGCCGTGACCTGAAGCGGCCCTTGAAGGCGGCCGAGACCTACCTGGAGCTGAACTTCATTCGCGGCGGCAACGATGTGGCCACGCAAGAGGCCGTTTTCCAGATTGGTGCGTCGCTCAGGAATGAGAAACGCTGGGTCGAGGCCCTGCATATCCTGGAGACGTTCGTCGATAGCTTCCCGCGGCACGTCAAGGCTGGCCAGGCACTGGCCATGATCGGCCAGATCCACCAGACCAACCAGGCATGGGAGGACGCCATCAAGGCCTACCGCCGCGTGATCGACGAAACCAAGGAGGGCCAGTGGGTGCAAGAGGCCAAGTGGTCGATCGCCGAGTGCAAAATCAACCTCAGTCAGTGGCGGGAAGCGATGGGTGCCTACCGCGACTTCGTGGCGGCTTTCCCGAAGGATACTAAGGTCGCCGAGGCGAACCGCCGCCTCGACATCCTCAAGGACCTTGCTCGCTTCCAGGAGCTTATCAACGAGAAGGGCCAGCGCAAGGCATTCGACGCCCAGTTCCAGATTGCCACCATCGTGCGCACACAATTGGCCAACCCCGTCAAAGGTATTATCGAGTATCGCAAGGTGGTGACCAACTGGCCGGAAAGCTACGTGGCGGCCACCGCACTGCATGAGATCGGCAATTCTTATCTGGCCTTGGGCGAAACGGCCAAGGCCCGTGAGGCATTCATGTCCATGGCCAAGGATTATTCCACCAGCCCGTTGGCGGGTGCCTCACTGTTCCAGGTGGGCAAGAGCTACGAAGATGAGGCCGATAAGTTGGCAACGGTCACTCGGGAGCGGACCGTGGAACTGGCCAAGGAGCAGGCCCAGCGCAATGCTTATGAACAGGTACAGCTCAATAGGAACAAGCAGGAATCGGCCCGCAGCGAACGAGTCCTCAACCTCAAGAAATCGGGCCAAGGCAAGCTGGCCGATCTGGAAGAGGCCAACGGGGCGTTCAGCCAGCAGAGCTACAACATGGCCAATACGGCTGTCTTTGCCCAACAGGCGCAAGCCGACGTCGAGACGCTCTCGGCTGCCCAACTGGCCGACCGCCAGGACAAGATCAACGCGGCGTTGCGCAAGGCGATTGAGGCCTATGCGGCCGCCGGCAAGATCCCCGGCGGCAACAAGGCCGACGCCGCCTTGCTGCAAATGGCCAACATCTACGACCAGCGGCTGAAGGACTCGAAGGCCGCCATGGAGACCTGGCTGGAGATCGTCCGCCAGTTCAGCGGCACGGCCGTCGCCCAGGATGCCAGTTGGAAGCTGGCTCAATACTACGAGCGAGAAGGGAAGTATGCTCAGGCTATCGAAGCTTACAACGCTTTCCTCCGCAACTACCGCGGCAGCCCCAACGCCGGTGCCGCCCAGTTTGCCGTTGCCGAATGTTACGAACATCTCGGCCAATGGGTGGCCGCGATGGATTCCTATAACAATTACATCAACAACTTCCCCGACGGCCCATTGGTCGCCAAGGCGAAGGAACAGATTGGCTGGATCAAAACCTACCGGCTGTAAGAAAAATAGTGGGACTCGTTTCACTCAGCCCACCCTACCTGTAACAAACCCTTCGTGGAGAAACGATCATGCGTATTATGACAACTTTGCTCTGTACGGTCCTTGCCGGCCTGATGACTTCCTGGCCCGCATTGGCCAACGAACCGGCTGCTGTGCCCGCGACGAAACCGACAGAAACCAAGCCAGCCGAAACGAAGCCGCCCGAGTTGGCTGAAACGAAGCCAGCCGAGACAAAGCCAGTCGAGGTTAAGCCGGCCGAGGCCAAGCCGGCCGAGGCC
>JANXQG010000049.1 GCA_025356915.1 Planctomycetota bacterium
CCCCACGAGTGCTACGAGCAGACGTTCAATCGCCTCTATGCCAACGCATTGGCCCGGCACATCGCCAACAGCGATCCGAAAATCCATCGCGTCTTCGAGCAGTGGCGCGGCACGCCCGCTCTGGATAGCCCGCTGGAGAAGAACCAGGATCTCAAGTCGGTCCTGCTGGAAGAAACGCCCTGGGTTCGCCAGGCCCAGTCCGAGAGCCAGGCCCGGCGAAACGTGGGCATCCTCTTTGAAGACAATCGGCTCAACGATGAGATGGCCCGAGCGATGAAGAAACTGGCCGAAGGTCAGTATCAGAATGGGGCTTGGCCCTGGTTCCCAGGCGGCCCGCCAAACGAATACATCACCCTCTACATCACCACCGGCTTCGGCCGCATCCGGCACCTGGGCGTGAAACTCGACATGCAGCCGGCGGTGAAATCGCTAGCCCGGCTCGACGGCTGGATCGACGAGATCTACCGTGAAATCCTCCGTCATGGCCACAAGGACGACAATCACCTTAGCCAAACGATTGCATTCTATCTTTATGGTCGCAGCTTTTTCCTTGAAGATCAGCGAATTGCCCCACAGGCCAAGGAAGCGGTCGATTACTTCCTCGGCCAGGCCCGCAAGCATTGGCTGTCGCTGGCCGACCGGCAGTCGCAGGCCCATCTGGCCGTAGCCCTCAAGCGTTTTGCCGACAAGCCGGCCGCCCAGGGGATCATGCGCTCGATCAAGGAGCGGAGCGTCAGCGATGAAGAGCTGGGCATGTTCTGGCGCGACACCGAACTATCATTCTGGTGGTATCGCGCCCCGATCGAGACCCAGGCCATGATGATCGAGGCCTTTGACGAAGTTATGGACGACCAGAAAGCGGTCGAGGATTGCAAGGTCTGGCTGCTCAAGCAAAAGCAGACGCAAGACTGGAAGACGACCAAGGCCACGGCCGACGCCGTCTACGCCCTGCTGCTTCGTGGCAGCAACGTGCTGGCTTCCGACGAACTGGTCGAAGTCAGCCTTGGCGGCAACGTGATCCAGCCCGAGAAGGTTGAGGCCGGCACCGGTTTCTACGAACAGAAGTTCGTCCGCGGCGAAATCAAGCCCGAGATGGGGCAGATCACCGTGAAGAAGGTCGACCAGGGCGTCGCCTGGGGTAGCGTCCATTGGCAATACCTGGAAGACATGAGCAAGGTAACCGCCTATGAAGGCACGCCGTTGAAACTCACCAAGACGCTCTACACCCGGCAGAACACGAAGAAGGGGCCCGTGCTCGAACTCGTCGAGGGGCCGGTCAAGGTGGGCGATGAGCTTGTGGTGCGGATCGTGCTCCGGACCGACCGCGACATGGAGTACATCCACTTGAAAGACCATCGCGGCGCGGGCACCGAGCCGGTCAACGTCCTCTCGCACTACAAGTATCAGGACGGCCTGGGCTATTACGAGACGACCCGCGACACGGCGAGCCATTTCTTCATCGACTATCTGCCCAAGGGCACCTACGTCTTTGAGTATTCCACCCGCGTCGTTCATCGCGGCAAGTATCAGAGCGGTTTTGCCGCCATCCAGTGCATGTATGCGCCGGAGTTCAACAGCCACTCCGAGAGTTTGTGGATCGAGGCGAAGTAGGAGGGAGAAGAGGGATTGGGAATTAGGGATTGGAAGTAGGGTGGGCCGAGCCGCAGGCGAGTCCCACCAAAAGCGGGCCGAAACAGAGTTGGTGGGACTCGTTTCACTCGGCCCTTCCTACAATTGCTCACATTCCGCAGCTAGAACCGGAAGAGCCAGAAATCGGCAAGCCAAGATTCAGTAAACTTTCCCGCTGCCAGCGGTCGAAGTTTATACCGAGTCGTTTGATTTTAACGATTGTTGCGTCTGGGATGCATCAGGCTGCGTCTCTGGAGTCCCCTGCCATGGCCACCGACGTTCGCATTAGAGAGACCTTGCCCGAGCTGACCGACCGAATTGTTCAGACTTACTCGGAGCTGAACACGATCACGCATCTCGGTCATTGCCCGTTGCCTAGCCATGAAACGATCGTCGAGATCCTAGAAAGCCTGAAAGACATTATTTTTCCCGGCTACCGGCGGCGCGATGGGCTGCACCTGGGTAACATTACCTACCATGTGGGCGATTTAATCGACCGTCTGCACGATCAACTGACCGAGCAGATCGCCCGGGTTCTGCGTCACGCGGCCGGTGAAGAGTTTACCTGCGGACCGCAGCAAAAAGCTGACTTCGAGGCCCTCGGCCAAGCTAAGGCGGTGGCCTTCTTGGAACAGATCCCAGCGGTTCGCGAACTGTTGGCCACCGACGTGCAAGCGGCCTACGACGGCGACCCGGCCTGCAAGTCGCTGGACGAAGTGATCTTTTGCTATCCGGGCTTGGAAGCCATCACCATCTATCGCCTGGCACATGCGCTGTATAAGCTCGAAGTGCCGCTGATCCCTCGCATCATGACCGAGTGGGCCCATAGCCGCACGGGCATCGACATCCACCCGGGGGCTAAGATCGGCAGGTACTTCTTCATCGACCACGGCACGGGCGTGGTCATCGGGCAGACGACCGAGATTGGCGAATGGGTCAAGCTCTACCAAGGTGTGACGCTCGGCGCCTTGAGCTTTGCCACCGACGCCGAAGGGAACCTCGTTCGCGGAACCAAACGCCATCCCACGATTGAGGATCACGTCGTCATCTACGCCAACGCCACGGTTCTGGGGGGCAAGACGATCTTGGGGCATGACGCCGTGATCGGCTCGAGCGTCTGGATCACGAGTTCCGTGACGCCGCATGCGACCGTGACCTCGGAGAAGCCGCGGTTGAATGTTCGCGATCCGAATTACACGGCGGATTCGTTCTCGATTTGAGCGAGCTTGGTGGGAGCAAAGAATCTTGGTTTCTCGGCCGCGGTGCCTCGATTGCTCCAGCGTTCCAGGTAAAATATAATATAGACATATCTATTTTAGTTTCTCTTGTGAACTAACCGGGGAAGTGAGATTATGAATTCAGGCAACTTCGACCAAACCTTAGCGGCATTCAAATCGCGAAATCCTTTCAAGCCATTTACCGTTGCACTGGTGAACGGGGATCGCTTCGAGGTTGACCATCGTGATGCGTTGGTGGTAAGAGACGGCGTGGCCATTTATATCGCGTCGGGAGGCGTCCCGGTGATTTTTGATCACGAGGGCGTCAGCCAGTTTATCGGCGATCAGATGGGTCAGGTGAACGAGTAATTCGACCCGATGAAAAGTGGGAATAAATGCCCCCACTCCCAAGGTGCTTCCCTTGCTGCAAGTATACCGTTATGTTGAAGGCCGAGAATCCAAACGCGGAGCGCCGGCATGGGAACGATCACTCGATTTTTGGGCAACCTGCGAATCTGGCCCGGCCCCGTCCTGGCGGTGGAATTGGTCACGATGTCGCGAAGGACACGGTATTTTGTCCTGCGCGTGCTCTATGCCGCCGCTTTGTTTTTTGCGCTCTGGGTCACGCACCAGGAAATCCTCGGATCGCGTTCCGGCGATATTAACTCGATCGCGAGATTCACTTCAGCCTTCTTTGGAACTTTCGGTGTTCTACAACTGATGGCCGTTCTACTCATCGGCCCCGCCTTGGCTGCGGGGACGATCGCCCAGGAACGCGAACGGCGGACGATGGAGTACCTCTATGCCACGCCGCTGAGCAACCTGGAGATCATCATCGGCAAACTCGGCGGCCGGGTGTTGCAGATCCTCTACCT
>JANXQG010000100.1 GCA_025356915.1 Planctomycetota bacterium
CTTCGTCCGTGATTTTCCACTGCTTGTAGGGCGTATTCTGCCGTTCCTGGAAACGACGAAGCTGCTCCTCGGCATCAATCTGCAACCAGAACTTCACGATCACCGCGCCGAAGTCGGTGAGCTGCCGCTCGAACTGGTTGATCTCGTCGTAAGCACGCTTCCAGTCCGCCTCGCTGCAAAAACCTTCGATCCGCTCGACCAACACGCGGCCGTACCAGGTGCGGTCAAAGATCGTAATATGCCCAGCCTTGGGAATGCATCGCCAGAAGCGCCAGAGATAATTGTGGGCCTTTTCCTCTTTCGTGGGCGCGGCGAAGGGCACGACTTCGTAGCCTCGCGGGTCGAGGCCCTGGGTGAGCCGCTTGATGTTGCCGCCTTTACCGCCGGCGTCCCAGCCTTCGTAACAGATCACCGCCGGAATCCGCGCAATGTACAGTTCGTGCTCGGCCTTGAGCAGCCGCTCATTAAGCTCTTTGCGCTGGGCTTCATAGGTTTCCCGATCGAGCGAAAGGCTTACCTCGACGCGGTCGAGGATCGTGCCGGTCGGGGTATCGGCATCGACCGGTCGTGGCGGCAACGCGACTTCGGCTTGTGCTTGGGACGGCCCCTCTCCCACGGACGCGCGATGGGAGCCAATCGCTTCACGCACGGCCGCGATCAAGGTGCGGAACACCGTCACTCGGGCGAAACGCCGCTGGGTGGCTTCAACGATCGTCCATGGCGCGGCCACGCTGTTCGTGCGCGTGATCATCTCCTCGACGGCCGGCAGCCATGCGTCGTAGTGCCGGTGTTGTCGGCGTTCGGCCTTGCCAATCTTCCAGGCGGTGGCCCGGCTGTCGAGAAGCTGACGAAATCGCTTCTTTTGCTCGCGCTTGCTGATATGTAGCCAGAACTTGACGATCACCGCGCCGCTGTCGGCAAGTTCTTGCTCGAACTGGCGAATGTCTTCCAGAGCCTGCAAGACTTGATGCTTGTTGACGAATTCTTCGAGGTAATCTTCCAACCCGCGACGATACCAGGAGCGGTCAAAGATGGCCCAGTCGCCCGCCGCCGGAAGATTGTTCCAGAACCGCCACATCCACGGATAGAATCGCTCGGTTTCGTTCGGCGCAAGGATGGGATGGACCTTGAATCCGCGGGGATCGAGTACCTGTGCCAGGCGGTTGATGACGGTTCCTTTGCCCGAGGCGTCCCAGCCTTCAAAGACGACGATGATCGGCACTCCAGCCGCTCGGGCCAGTCGCTGGCACTCGCCTAGTTCCTGCTCCAGCAGAGGGAATTGCTTGTCGTAGTCTTCCTTGGAAATCACTTGATCCAAATCGATAAGTTCCAGCATGATGCCTCTCGCAAACCGCGTAACGTGGAGAAATGAATAGGATGTGACGGAAAGCGGCCGCAGCCGTCGAAAAGCGGGAGTCGGCAGCAACCGCAGAGCCAATCCAGTACCATCCTAATACGGCAACACGTGAGAAGCAATACGGCCATGAAGCAGCCTACTTTTCATTGCCGTGCAAAACCCGTGCGGCGGGCGTGGGAAGAATGGCCGGGGCGTTGGCCTGATTGTTGAGAGCGGCCGGGGCGTAGGGATCGATGGCGTCGATCGCCGGAGCGGCATTTGCGGCCCGAGTCTTACGAGCTTCCTGACCGCTACCTGAAGGATGCGGAGCGGCAAGTGGCTTGGTGGGCCGTGGATTGCTGCCGCTTTCCGGACGGCTATCTCCGTCGGGTTCTGCGGCCGATTTGCCAGTGCCATGTTTCGGTGAAGGAAGATAGGGGATTCGCGGTGTGGGGCGATTCATGGCGGCAGATCCACGTGGAGCCAAGGCTCCACCGGCCAGATCGGCAAACGACGCGTTTTCGACTCCGCCTCGGACCGTTTCATCGGCCGGCATCGGTTTTTGTGCCACTTGGTAAACCCATTGGACCAGTTTCTCGTACTGGATCGAGTGCTTGCTGGGAAAGCTTCCAACCGTTCCAGGAACCCTCGATCCAACCGACGCCTTCAGCAGCGGGCTTTCGCTCGGATTGTCCCAGGCAATACATTCCAAAACTGCGTGCAGGTTCCGCTGCGTGATCCGTCGGTTCGGACTCTCGCCCAGGGGGGGGCGCATTAGTTGCAGACGCTTTTGCCCGGGAAGCGTATAACCGATAGCCCCAGGACAGTGATTTAATAGAATCGGCTGGACGACCTGCACAAAATACTCGACGGTGCCCGGCGGCATGTCGCGAGTCATCTGATCGAGTTGCTCGTTGCTGGGAGGCTGCGGACTATTCTCCGAGGAGCGACGGGGTTCCTTCTTCTGCTCTATTTCAACTTTCAGGCGGCGTCGCAGCACGGAGATCATCGGATGCTCAGGATTG
>JANXQG010000372.1 GCA_025356915.1 Planctomycetota bacterium
GTGAGCCTCCGTACATCAGAAATCCCAAGAGAGTTCCGTACTTGTGCAAACACCTCTACTCTGTTGCTTCACGTATTCAGCCAGGGAAGAAACGAAAGGCCAGCATGTCGGATATCGACCAAGATGCCCTCGACGATGCGGTACATCTCGCGCTGTTGCTACTGAGCCGGGCCCCGGTGGAGCGTCGGGCCATGGAACAGGACTTGGCCGACGCGGCGCCGCTGCACGTCATTGGGCGCGTCCTCGACATCCTGGGGCTCCAGGGCTTCATCAAGGAGCGTGGGACCGTCCTGGAGGCAACTACGAAGGGCCTGGAGTACTTGGTCAGCCTGGGGTGACTCATACCGCGTTGCGGTTATAGGCATTAGCCTTCGCCAGGCAGGTCTTCCTACTACTTTCCGTGCAAACGGGCAGGTCCGCGCATAGCATCGGAGCCGTTCTTCTAAACGGCAGCTAACCTTGACGGGTAGGCGTTCGTGTCTCGCCCTCCCAGATGACCACCGAGAGATCGGACGCTGAAACCGAGTCTTCAGCGTCCCACGCTAGATTTTCGTATCGATCGTCATCAACTTCTTGGCCAAGCGGACCAGACGGGCCGCAAGTACGCGGCCTTCGAAGAGCTTCGGGTTCGGGGCATCCTCGATGCCCGTTTCGCCATCGTCCCTCAGATCCTTACGAATCTTGTTTTGCATTTCCGTGTCGGTATCCAGGCCGATGGCCTTGTGCCTCTGGAAGGCTTCCTGAAGTTCCTTCTCGCTGAGGCCGCGGAAATCTTCCAAAGGGTCATCCGACGGCGCCTCCGATAGGTCTAGGTCGTAGCCTTCTTCACGCCATTTATCGTAGCATCCCGGATACCGATTACCAGAATCGTACACGAAGTTGTGCTCGTTACGTTCCGCGGTTTCCCAGGTTCCACCGGCGATAGCACCGTTGGCTTCAGCCCAATGACGCGCGTTTCCGCCATGGACGGTGAAATTGACCGAGAAGGGGTCAGCGTCCGAACCTTCGACAGCCACGGTCAGACGACCGATGGGATCTACGAGGTCGTAGAACGGACCCCACTCGGCGATTGACGGGGTCGTGTCCGGGTCTTTGTCGGCGTTGAGCGCTTCGATGAAGGCATCCTGCGCGTATGCCATGCCTTCTTGGGTAAGTGGATTCTCCAAGAACTTGTGGCAACCATCGCAGTGCTGCGGGCTGTCAGACTCCCCACCGCCGTCATCGTAGGGCCCCTTCGGATAGTCGTCGCTATCATACGTAGTCTCATCCCCCATTTCATCGTCCATCTCATCTACGGATTTTCCGGCTGCTTTCGCGAGATCTTTCTTGATCTCATCGGTACAGTCAGCACACCAGAGAACCGCTTGATAGACGTAGGCGTCCATATCGTTATCCTAAACTACCCTGCGGCCCAAAACGTAGGCTGCAAATGCATGCCTCGTGTACATTCCGTCAGGGAGCGCCATTTTGATGAATTCTCACACGTGGAAACCGTAGGGCGCTTGTTTGCCACGTCAGTCTCCCACGGCGTCGTCGTAGGCGTCCACACCGTGAACCTTCAAGGTCGCTGCAAAAGCCTTGGCTTTGGCCAGCGCTCGACCGTCGGCGTTGTCGTAGCCAATGTAGATCGCGTTACCTGAGGTCCCGTATGCCTTTCGAAGGAACATAAGGCCCAACGTCTTGCATCCGGCAGCGACCGTATTGATGGTGGCGCGGTCGCCACGCACGATCACGTAGGCGCGGCCACATCCGGTGGGCCTCTCTGGGGTGAAGGGGGCTGCCTGTGCGGCCTTGAGGGCAGCGAGGACCTGGGACTTGGAGAGCGGCACAGTGTTGGTGGGGTTCATAGACAAGAACCTACGCACTATTCGGAGGAGCGCAAGGTGCAGCGAATGCTTTTACCAGCCCCGGTCGAGTCCGATGGAGCGCATATGCCGGAGCACCGTCTGCTCCACACGCTGACGATCGTCTGCGTTCTTGGCTACGTTTCGGCTGCTACCCAGGGGGCAGATGTACTTGACGACCAGGTTATCGTTGCCGAAGTAGCACGTGCCCCCAAGCACGAAGGTCTTGTCTCCTCGTTTCACTTCGGCGATTACACGGTAGCCCCCAAGGACAGGAGCCGGAATTTGCTCGAAAGTCGAAAGAACATAGGTGGTGTTGTCGGTGTTCATACCTCTAAAAGTCACGATCACTTCGCTGCCGTCAAGAGTCTGCCGATTCTTTTCCTGTCTTATCCCGCAGTTCCCGTAGCTTTTTCTCCGATTTCTCTTGTCGTTTCAGCAGCTTGTTCAACTGGGTACAGTTTCCCGCTTGTCGCATCAGCTGGATCCGGTTGTCCCGCTGCGCAATACCTTCAAGCAGGACAGCGATCTCCGCGCTCCTCTTGGCCTCGATGGCTGCCGCCTGCTTCTCGTCCTCCAGGATTTTGGCCATCCTGGCTTCCCAATGCTGACGATCCAGTTCTGCCTCTGTGGCAATCCAGTCGGTCTCACAGTCTTCCTCGTAGCGGCCAACGGTGACGGCTACCAGCCCGCAACACGGGTCGTTCTTGCAGATGAAGACCGTATCCCCAGCAACCCATTGTTCTTGGCCACCTCGGGTACGCGTCTTGAGCTTCTTGGCCGTCTTGGACTTCTGGATCAGCATCAGCAGGACCGCGCTGGCCGATTGCGTTGCGTCCACACGTTCCCTGTAGCGATCGACGGCATGCTTGGTGATCGAGATGTCCATGCTTGTCCTACGTAAGGGCCCCGCGTTTCCGCGTGGACCTTTCCTCTCAACGGTAGAAGTTGTACGCGTATTTGACCCAGCCGCTGTCGTCACGCTCAGCCAGGCCCAGATCGATGAGCACGTCTTCGATCCTGAGTTCCTGTACGTACAGGAAGCTGTACTTGGTCTTCGTCATTTCGTTGGCCAGGCGGCCCGCTGCATTGGTGCGTTCCAGACTCTCCTCCGTCTCCGAGAGGGCCCTGAAACGGGCGATGAAGTCCTCCCTGATGGCCTGGCGACGCGCCTCCAGGGCGGCCTGCTTGGCCTTGGTGGCTGCCTGCTTGGCTTCCTTGGCAGCCCGCCGGGCAGCGACCACCACGGACCTCTCGGCCTTCGCCATGTCCATCATGACCTTCTCCTCTTCGATGGTGCGGACCGGCTTGGCAGTCCAAGCCGCGATGCGCTCCGCACAGCGGGTGATGGTGGCTTCCGTCGCACGGACGTTGCGCTCCGCATTCCAGATGCGGCTGCGGAGCAGGCTTTCCCACTTGTACTTGGGCGTAGTGGCGTGATCGTAGGTCACCATCTTATCCTCGTATCGGCCCGCAGCCACATGCGTTCTCTCCCCCTCGATGAAGCTCTGTACTTCGCCATTCTGGAGCCTAGCCAGGTAAACCTTCTGGTTGCCAAGTTGGGTCTCCATCTGCACCTTCCAGGATTTGATGGCCTCGCAAGACACCTCGTATGGTGCCACATGCACACCAGGGCAATCGCCGAAGATGTAGCCGTCGCCTGGGCGCCTGTAACCGTGGTGGACCATCAGCCCGTGGTTGACCTTCTGGTCAGCCTCGCAAAGCTGGCAGTTGCCGATGAATCGCGTCGCAGTCTCCGTAGTCGTTTTCATAGCTAGAATGTAAGTCCGGATTCAGCGCCCGCAAGGGCCATGACCGCAATAGAGGGCCCGACGGGATTCGAACCCGCGTCGTAGGGATTTAGAGTCCCATGCTCAGCCTCTGAGCTACAGGCCCGATGCGCGGCAGGTGGGAGTCGAACCCACGACGGGCTTACGCCGCCGGATTTAGAATCCGGTCCAATCGGCCTCTATGGGGACAGCCGCGTAGCTGCTACTTCTTCCCGAACGCCTTCGGGAACGCCTCTCGGTACTTCTCGTTGATCATCTGTTCGACCCAGTGATCCAGCATCTTGCCGGCATCGGCCTCCGCGACGACGCCGATGGCAGCGATCTGCTTGTTGGCATGGGCGGTGAGCGCCTCCATGCGGGCAACCGCGGTACCCGAGAGGTTGACAGGGAGGGTCTGGACCTCCTTGCTCACTGCGGGGCGGCCACGGCGCTTGGGTGCGTCGACCTCCTGGTTGGTGTTGACGGTAGCGGTAGCGATTCGTCCCTGTTCGTCGGTGTGCATGATTGTCTCCTTGTTCGTTGATACGTAGGGTATTCGGTGTCACCGAGCCCTGCGTGTACCGCTACAATAATCATACGCTCCGAACTGTCAACCTGGTGCCCGCAGAAAGTTGCGCCTCCTGCGGGCACCCGTGACATCAGGCGCTTACACGGAGTGGCGTCGCCTGGATGAGTCTGGACGTGGGCTTCCGTTCTGAGAGCGCCAACGGGAAACCACGGACGCGCTTCTGGGAACGTCCGTGTGGTTCCAGCGCGATGGCTGTCATGGACTTCTGGAGGTCGGGCTCTCGGAAGACCGCGACCTTGAGACCGTCGGCGCACATCTCCGAGTAGAGAGCGTACAGCTCTGCCTCCGTGGGCACGCTGACCAGCACGATCGTATTCGACATTTCGTGCCACCGACGCTCGCCCTCAGGGTCCAGGTCCGCGTACGCACGCGCCGCATGCAGGGCCTGGCAGGCCTGCTGGCCAGGGAGGAGGTCGGCGCGTACCACCACGACCAGTGGAGGCTGCCTCGGTTCGCTTCTGGGCCGCTTCTGCACCCTGGGGCACAGAGCCTGTAGCTCCTTGACGG
>JANXQG010000107.1 GCA_025356915.1 Planctomycetota bacterium
CGCGCAGCAGGAACAGGAGGTGCTGCTCCGTACCACCCTCGGGACCGTCGAAATCGTCGACCAAAAAAAGGATTGCTACTTTACGGATCATGTCGCGTGTCTTACGTTCTCTGCAACCCGCGCTGGCATCCGCCCGTCATCATGCCGCTTAAAATCGTCATAATTTGGTTAATCTGGGCATGCCTGGGGTTCATGGGCCTGCTCGCGATTTATTTGGAAGTGTCTTCTCGCCCAGTATTTGATGCCTAGGAAGCCAGAGTGCAGGCCCACGCGCAGACGGTTTGCGAAACTCCGCCTTAGGATTAAAAGAGACGCGTCTTGCGCGACCTGGTTGGCAAATTGCTGCTTGTAGTCCGCATAGCCTATGCCAAAGTTGAGGTACATTGGCCGATTCTGCAAGAACAGATCCTCGAGCAGCAGAAAAAGTAGGATCAGGCCGGGAGACCACTTTGCGAACCGCTCATCGTATGCCAGGTCGGCATAGTGGTAGACACCATCGTACTGGTATCCGTTAACGAAGGCACAGGGTATGTCTCCAACCCGCAAGAGATACGAACGCAAAAAACCGCGACATGCGGAATCTTTGATCTGATCGCAGTCTGCTTGGCTCGCAGTGTGGAACCACCCGGCCCCTCGTTTCTTCCATGAGAGCTTCCCAATTGCTCTGGCAGCGTCGAGAAAATCTGGAACATCATCTGCTGCGCTAATTCTGGTCAGCGTCATTTTTCCGGCACCCTCTTCCTTGAGAGCCTTGACTTTCCGGCGCAACGTGTTCCGCGTCTTCCCCGAGAACTTTTGCAGGTATTCATCGAACGTCCGTGGAAGAATAATACTGTAGAGTGGCCGCACACCATCCACGATGTAGATGAAACTGTCACTCAGGGTGGGACGTGCGGCGATCTCTGCCCAAAGCGGCGTGGCAACGTCGATGCTCTTCACGTAGAATCCATGATCCGCTGGACACCTTGTGGCAAGCGAGTTCAGGAGTACTAGCGAGTCTACTGGAGCTAGTCGCAACAGAGGATCAACAGTAATTGCCGATACCACGTGAAAAGGGATGGCAGCCGGACATCGCCGACCGAACTCGAATGGTAACAGGAACTCCCTCGACATCAGCGGAATGGCTGCTGCCAGCACATCGCTTGGCGTCATACACAGACCCAAGTACAACTGCTGCGAGCTACGCGTCGCAACAAGGTGGTCCCACCATGCCATCGACTGATAAAGCGAATAAAGGCCGCTATTCGCAGCTTGGCAGGAATCCCAGGCAGATCGTACCTCAGGCTGGCAAGCCACCTGCTCGGGGCTCAGCAAGACCAGCCTCATTGACGTTGTTTGTTTTTTCGGTGGCAACATTAGTCTTGATGGACACCATCCAAGGCTTGTATTTGGCAAGTACGCAAGTCGCGACACATAAGTGTGGCGAAAAGGCCACTATACTCATGAGCTTGGGATACGAAAGCAAACCGCTTGTACACGTCTTTTCGGGCGGGCTGACTCAACCTAAAACGCTCACCACGATCAGATAGGGCCAACGTCATACGCTCGGCCAGCGATGTCTTGGCAACTCAGCGGGAAATTCACAACGGCCATCGCAGAAGTCACACGACAGGTCCAGTCGGGGCAGACGCATGCGATCATCCTTGCTAGACAACCACCGGCCGCGCGTCGTACAGCCAATGCGATATCCCAGGGAGCGAGCACACGCGCGGATTTCGGGTGAGTCCTGGCCGTCGGGGTAGGCCAGCATATCGATCGTGTAGCCGAGGAGGTTTTCCAGGCTGGCCTTGCTCTCCGCTAGTTCCTGCTCGGCCGTGGAGTGGGATTCACACGGCAAGATTGGATGCGTGACGGTATGTGATCCGAAGGTAAACCCTGCTTGGGCCATCTCGCGGATTTCGTCAGCACTCAAAAAGCAGCGGGGTTGCTCGGGAAGCAACGCTGCACAACCTGCTTCGCGCAGGAGCCCATCAATTCGGCCACTCGCAAGTTTTTTCCAGCGGAGCACGGTTTGCCGGTAATGTGATGCTGTCAGCGGGGTGTTGCTCTTCACTTGAAGGGCTGCTCCAAGCGTCCGTGACGGCTGGCCATCTGGATTTTCGCTGGCATGGCGAAACACTTTGCCCAGGATCTGTTGCCAGAACGGCCGAGAACTGCCGATCTTATTGGTGGTGACGAAAATGGTTGCGGGAATGCCCAACTCGCGAAGAACGGGGAACGCCACATCGTAGTTATCTCGCCAACCGTCGTCGAAGGTGATTGCGGCACAAGGATCCTTTCCGGCGTAGCCGCAAAGCTTGTGCAAGGAAAGGACGGTAAACCGCTCACTTACGTCCTCGATCACCTTCCGGAAGTAATCGACCGACATGCTGGGACAACTATCGAACAGATCGGCGGACTGGCCGGCTGGGCGCACGTGATGGAACGTGAGGATCACGTGTCGACGACCGGTGACGGCCCTCCACAACTCGGGAAGGCCGGAATGCAGGCCACAATAGATCAATCCTTGGTAAGCCTTTCTGGCCAAAGGAATTGCGGCGATCTTTTCACGAAGGGCTGACATCAGGGTATACCGGCGGACTGTTCAGCATGGAATGCTGCCGCCCGCGGGGCGGGGGATTTGCTCGGCAGCCTGGCAAATAGGTCTTCGTACAGCCTTGATTGGACGATGAAGGAGAACCGGTCTTCAACGTCGGCACGACCCTGTCGGCTGAATGCCTCGCGGGACAGATCGTCAGCCAGCAGGCGGGCAATCCGTTCGGCCAGTGCGGTGGCGTCACCGGGCGGGACGAGCCAGCCGGTCTGGCCATTTTCAATCACTTCGGGCGTGCCGCCGACGGACGTGGCCACGACGGGTACGCCAGCCGCCTGAGCCTCCAAAATCACGTTCGGAAGCCCCTCGGTGAACGACGACTGTACAAAGATGTCGAGGTGCGGCAGGTAACGATCAAGGTCTGGGCGGAAACCGGCCAGGATGAAGCGGTTCTCCAGACCGTGAGCGGTGATCTGGCGGGTAAGTGCGTCGCGCAAGGGGCCGTCGCCGAAGAGGATGAAGCCGATGCGGCCGCCCTCACCCCCGGCCCCTCTCCCGGAAGGGGAGAGGGGGGAGTTGCCGCCCTCACCCCCGGCCCCTCTCCCGGGAGGGGAGAGGGGAGAGTTGC
>JANXQG010000205.1 GCA_025356915.1 Planctomycetota bacterium
CCGTCGTTACGCGGATCGAGATCGGCACCGCCGCAGAGCACAACGCCGTCCAATGCGTCGAGCACACGGCTCAGGTCTTCTTCGTCTCGCAAGGGCGGAATAATCACAGGCACCGCACCGGTCTTTGTGAGGGCATCGTAATAACCCGCACTAAGAAAAGAGAAGGCGGGAGCATCTTTGTGGGCCGAGCGATAGTCAGCAGTCACACCAATCAGCGATTTAGAAGCCATCGAAAACTCCTCTGACACGTCCTGTGTCGGTAAAGCAGGATAACCCACCGCATGGAGGAAGTCGTTGATAGCTTCGCCCGCGAACGGGCAGAGGGAGAAAGGTTCCCCAATAAGATGGGGATCGGCAGAAAGTCCTCTACAAAAGCAAAGGGAATCCGGGACGTCAATCCCTGACGACCCTAGCGCGAACCTTTTCCCGCCGACGGCGCGTCCTATAATTTGACGCGTCGCCAAAGCGACGTCCTCATGTCACCTGGATTGGGCTGAAACTCCTGGAACGATACGCGCCTCCCGTGTAAGAATGCAAGTCTCCCGGAGTGTAGTGGCTCTTGGCACGAATTACAAGCAATTCCTACATCTTGACGCGAACTGGTTTTGTGGCCACAATACATTGTATTGATAGCAGAGCTAGCATTGTGGACATCCACAAAAGGCAACGGCTCGCTTTCATTCCACTTGAAAGGTAAATCCTGTTTTACGTGTAGCCGCTTGCAGGCAGCCTCTCTCTGTCGTTATAATCAAGTGTTGCCTCACAGCCGGAAAGATTGCTTGTGAGGCACACTTTACCGCTGAAACATTAGTTAGTATAGGAGATTTTTCAAGTGGCCCAGGGCAAGTTCTTGTTCACTAGCGAGTCGGTCAGCATGGGACACCCCGACAAACTCGCCGACCAGATTTCCGATGGTGTTCTCGATGCCCTGTTCACTAAGGACCCTTACAGCCGCGTCGCCTGCGAGACGCTGGTCACAACGGGCATGGCGGTGGTGGCGGGTGAGATTACAACCACGGCCACGATCGACTATGCGGAAGTTGTCCGCAAAGTGATTCGCGAAGTCGGGTATATCGACGACGAGCATGGTATTTCGGCAAACACCTGTGCGGTACTGTTATCGTTGGACCGGCAGAGTCCGGACATTGCCCAGGGCGTGAATGAGGACTCCGCCAAGGGTAAGGAGATCGGAGCTGGCGACCAAGGATTGATGTTTGGCTATGCCTGCAACGACACGGCGGAGCTAATGCCGCTGCCCATCGCCTTGGCGCATCGCATCCTCGCCCGACTCACGGCGGCCCGTTTCGCCAAGGAAGTTCCTTGGCTGCGGCCCGATAGCAAGAGTCAGGTGACTATCGAGTTTTGCGGCGGCAAGCCGGTCCGCGTGGATACGGTTGTCGTTTCCACGCAGCACAGCCCCGAGGTTACCCACGAGCAGATCTGCGAGTATGTGATCAACCAGATTATCAATCCGATCCTGCCCAAGGAACTGGTCACCGGGCCGGTTACCTATCACGTCAATCCCACCGGCCGGTTCGTCGTGGGCGGTCCGCACGGTGACTGCGGGCTGACGGGGCGGAAGATCATCGTGGACACCTACGGCGGTTGGGCTCGCCACGGCGGCGGGGCGTTCAGCGGCAAGGATCCGACAAAGGTCGATCGCAGCGCAGCCTACATGGCGCGCTACGTGGCCAAGAACCTCGTCGCTTCGGGATTGGCTGACCGGTGCGAAGTGCAGTTGGCTTATGCCATCGGCGTCTCCGACCCCGTGAGCGTGCGAGTCGATACGGAAGGCACCGGCAAGCTGCCCGACGAGCGGCTCGTGGCTTTGGTGCGCGAGCATTTTCCGCTCACGCCAAGTGGCATCATCCGGCACCTCGACCTACGTCGGCCAATTTATCAGAAGACGGCTTCCGGTGGTCATTTCGGCCGCAACGAGCCGGAATTCACCTGGGAAAAGACCGATCTCGCGACCGACTTGGCGAAGGCCGGTAAGTAGAGGTGGCACACCCGACCTCTGAAAACATTGCTTTGCGGAGCAGTTAATGACCGCAGACACCACTACCAACGTGCATCGAAGCACTTCCCCGCTGATATTCGCGTTGGCGAGAACAACTGCTCATTTGCGATCGGCCGTGGCGGCACTGCTTGCCGTCACGGCCGTTTTTGTTGCCTCGCGGCGGCTGGCCGGTGCATTGGAGACACCGATTGGGCCTTTGCAATTGCTCGTGGCCGCAGTATTGCTGGCAGGGCTAGCACGGATCGCTCATGCTCTATTGCAGACAGGCCGGAACCGTGCGGGAAGCGCGCTAATTTCCACGGCAATGCTTGTCCTCGCCGCGTCGTTGTCGCTCCCTGGTAGTAATCCCATTGCCCTGCTCGGGTTTTGGGCATTGATCGTTGGTGAAGAGCTTTGGGCGTGGCGAAGCATGGGGGAGCGGGGAGCGGGGAGCAGGGAGCGGGGAGCGGGGAGTGGGGAACAGGGGCTGGCCGACGGCGACTCGATCGAAGAGTCTGAGCCGATGGAGCCAGCGGCCGATGTTTTACAGCAACTCACGCTTCGCACAACGGCCGAAGGCGGCCAGGAGCTTTTCGGCTGGCTGCGAATACGGCTGGCTACAGGGCAACGAACGGCTAGTCTGCATGTGGCTTTCTGCCCGTCTTTCGACAAGGCGCCGCAGGTGCAAGCCGAGGCATTCACCGGTCCCGACTGCCGGATCAAAGCGGCGCAGGTATTGCCCTACGGCGCGCGGTTGGACGTCAAGCTCGACGAACCGGCCCGAGAGGAGGAGAGCGTACTCGTGTGGTTTCACGCTTCCGCCTTCAGTTAGCCTTCACCACCTGGGTCTGGTTCATGTAGTCGGCCATGATGTTGAGTACCTCGTCGAGGTAGAAATCGCGATCGATGCCCGACGGATTATCGTTGAGCTTTTCAATCGCTTTCTCCTCTTCCTTGTCGGCGTTCAACTCGGCTCGCTCCTTGAGGAACTTGGCCTCGTTGAGCGTAACGGACTTCTTGGCCTTCTGCTGCTGGTAATGGGCGATGTTCCGCTCAACCTTCTGAAACTTCTCCGAAGCGGCACAGCGGGCAGCCGAAAGCCGATGAAGCTGATCGACTAGCAAGGGGTTTGCACGATCAAACTTTTTGAACGGCTGGGGCTTCACTTGGTCGAAAGGCAAGGGATAGTCCAAGTCGGCCTCTCCCACGTCAAGATGGGTACTCAAGGATGGCAGCTCGATGTCCGACACCACGCCGCGCCGCTGGGTGCTGTCGCCGCCCGGTCGATAAAACTGCTGCATCGTGATCTTCAATTCGCCCATCTTCGGGGCATTAGGCATGCGGAACAACTGCTCGCCCAGGTTCAAGAGACTTTGTACCGTGCCCTTGCCATGGGTCGCCTTGTCGCCGACAATCAGGCCCCGGTTGTAGTCCTGAATGGCCCCCGCGAAAATCTCGCTTGCGCTTGCGCTGAA
>JANXQG010000243.1 GCA_025356915.1 Planctomycetota bacterium
CCGTACCGTCCCTTTTTTGACCTCAATGGACTCAGGCCCTCGGGCCACCGCATACCCGGGACGGGATTCGAACCCGCAAGCTCTCACGAGCGGCAGATTTTAAGTCCGCTGACTTTGCCAGTTTGTCCACCCGGGCTCCGCGATCGTATCGCTCGAGGCAGCCGAGAGAAATGTCCCATGCGCCTGGAACCATGAGTGGCATGCTGGGCACAGCGCAACCCCCCAAGGAGTGGCTCCGGACCGTCGACGAAGTGATCGGCGAGCCGGAGGCGCTCTCAAGTGGTGCCTACGCTGCCTACGCTGCCTACGCTGCTGCCTCCGCTGCTGCCTCCGCTGCCAACGTTGCTGCTCACGCCTACAACGCTGCCGATGCTGCCCGTAGCACATCGTTGATCCGGTCGGCCGATCTGACCCGCAGCGTCATCTCCTGGAGCGACGTGAAACTCCATTTCCCGAAGAAATAAGACGCCAGTATCCGCACTGCGCCGCTTGACAGCTTCAATCTTCTGACGTAGGGTATCGATACTCGGAGTGCAGTCCGTCACCTGCAATAGTACGCTGACCAAGGAGACACTCATGCAAGCGCAGATCAAGAAGCTGACAGAGAAGTTCGTGTCCGACCTCATGCAAATCCCACTCGAAGACCTTGCTGGCATGGTCACCCAGCCCGTGAAGTTGCGGGGACTTGCGGCCCTGCCGTTCGAGGAGCGGCGCGCAATTGCCCGCAAGGCCGTTGCTACACGGGAAGCGTCGTGAAGCGGCCCGCAAGGCCGTTGCTACACGGAAGCGTCGCGCCGGCACGTCGGCGAAGAAATAAGGCGCCAGTGTCTGCACTGCGCCACCGTTGGGAACAAACCCTGTACACGGCCGATGTCACAGCCCGTTGCGCCACATCTGCTGACCGTGTGTACCAGGATATCCTGTCGGCCTACGGGGAACAGCACCGCCGTTACCATGGTGTTGAACATTTACGTTCGTGCTTTAACGTGCTCGATCGCTACTTCACTTTCAGTCCAGAGGTGCAACCAGCGGTCGAGATGGCCCTGTGGTTCCACGACTTCCGGTACGACACCCAAGCGGCTGACAACGAAGAGCAGAGCGCCTTGTACGCGAAAGAGGTGCTACAGGAGCGCCTGGAACTGTCCGAGGCTTTCGCCCAGGACGTGCACGATCTCATTCTGGCGACCAAGCATCGACCTCCGACCTCCGTTGTCGGGTTGTCTCTGGCTAAACAGATCGTATCCGACGTCGACCTGTCGATCCTGGGGGCGCAACCCGATGTCTTCGACGTCTACGAACGGCAGATTCGTAAGGAGTATTCGTGGGTGCCAGAAGACGCTTTCCGCGAAGGGCGCACTCGTATCATCCGTGAATTCCTTGATCTTCGTAACATCTTCTACAGCGACGCGCTCCACGATGCCGGCTATGAAGACCGGGCATACGCGAACCTGCAACGATCCTTGCGCACGCTTACAGGACACCAATGACACAGCCCTACCGTGAAACTGAAATCGTGGTTCCGTTGGTAGACTACGACGCTGGATCCAGCCCATTTGTCCAGTTCCGATGTCACGAGAAAGCGTTGGCAACGCTTGACATTTATCGACAGGACATTGCTGCTTGTGGTGCCACTTACGATGCGGCTTCGGATCTCCGTGCCCTAAAATTTAGGGCGAAAGGTCCACGCATTCAGCCTCCTGATGCGGATCAGAACGTGAACGTGTTGAGTGCTAGCGCTTGGCTACAGGGGTTGACAATCGACGACATCGCTTACTTCCAGGAAGCGGTAGGACCGAAGGTAGAGGTAACGCCGAAGAAATCATTCTACGTCATGACTGTACTCCTTGTACTCGCTGGTGGTGTGTTGGGATTCGTCGCTGGGTTCGCCGTGCACGCGGTCTATTGGCATCCATGAGCGCTCCTACATTGTACTGCAACGCTTGTGGTCGAGAGGTACCGCTCAAAAACGTGATGGGTCGCGAGTACCGCGTGTGCTCGATGGAATGTGTTCGTGAGATGAATTGGCGTCAGACTCTGCACATCATGCGCAAACCGTACGAACCGTCCCCTGAGACCGTCGCTTGGGCGAAGAAAGTGCTAGACAAGAAGCCTTAGCGCGCCCACGGGTCATCCCCGGCTTCGAGCGCCACTTCCTGCGGCTCCGTGACGCCCGCTGGCTTCACCAGCTGGTACTTCGGCTCCGTGACGTCCGCGGGCTTCACCAGCGGGTATTGCTGGTGGTCCTCCCTCCTGTACAGCAACGCCTGATCGCGCATGTCCTGCGCGTAGTTGTCGTGGATCTGGTCCAACTGACCCAAGACGGAGGGAAGGTCACTGTGTGCGATCCGGTTCCCATGATCCCATTGTGCCGTCTGGTGTACGTTCTTCACGTGCTTGGCACCGTGTGTCCTCAGGTTTTCTTGAGGCAGCAATGGGCTGGCCAACAGAAGGGTCCCAAGGAGGCAACCCATGAAAGGGGTGAGGACCTGCAATAGGAAAAATCGGGTGTTCATAGTGTAAGAATAAGTCGTACATCCGGGCCGTCAAGGTGCTGGGTAGTTTCTTTCGTGCAATTAGCGTCGTGCCGTCAGTGTGGGGCTGAATTCCGGAGGAATGGCAACAGCTCCTATTGCGGCAAGCCATGTGCTGCCAGAGTGGTAAATTCCCAGAAAGGCCAAAGAGAGACGCGTAGAAACGCGCACATGCAAGGTTGCTTGGCTGGACAGTCGTGGAGGTGTGGGAGCATGACCTTGTCGTTATCCGTGGGGACAAACCTACTGGCCTAGACGTTGTGGTTCACAATGTAGTTTCCTACATCGAACCGCCTTCTCTTAGAAGCCCACAACAATGACAATCCCTGGCTCAGACATTTTAGCCTTGGTCACAAACCAAGGCAAAGCACGCATCGCTGATATGTGTGCGTCCGGAAAATCCTTCAAGGTTGACACCTGGAGAATGGGCGATGGCGGCTTCGACTTGAACGATAACACGTTGCCCATCACGCCGGACCCATCGGCGGTCGATGTGTATGGAACCCCTGGTGGTGTCCTGACGAAGCCGATCAGCATGGTGAGCCTAGCGTCGCCTACGTGTCCAGTCTTCCAGTGTATTGCGTTGGCCGGAGAGGGCACTGGCCCGATCGGGTCCATTGGTCTTCTTGGCACCATCGTCTACAGCCCCATCCCCGGTGACCCTGAGTTGGGGCTCAAGTTTCTGTTCGCGCTTGCGACGATGCCGATTAAGGTTAAAATACCGCTTGAGGTGTTTACATTCCAAGTTGGGATCATTTTCTAATGGCTCTTCACGACATTTTCCACTGGAAGGCGCCGGACTCCACTCAGGACCTGAATGCCCGCACTCGCGGGACCAGGCGCAGCATCTTTCCGACCGCGCAGGGCGTTGGTCTCGTCACACCCAGCGCCATCTCGTTGGCTGTCACGGTTCAGCCTTTCATGGCTCAGGGCTTCGACGGCTTGGCCGTGCTCTCCGACTCCGTGTACACGTCCACGCTGCCCGTACCTCCGGCAGGACCTCCCCAGACGTACTGGTTGACCCTGTACGTGCGCTACCAGTTGATGGGCGCGTCGCAGATGGTATTCAGCTTCGTACCCGACAACACGATTTTGACCGCGTTGGATCGCGACTACTACGTTCGATTCGCCAAGGTGACGGTCGCTCCGGGTACCATTAATGCGGCTGCCGCTACCTGGGATTTCTCGGCGGGTGACCACAGTGACCAGATGGGCCAATCTCGGTGGCGTGACCCCGTGGCCACCGCGGCTGCCCTCCCCGTCGGACCTACGTACGGCGGCGCGCCGCCCAACCATGACGGTGACGTGCGCGTCACGCTGGACACCCACTTCAGTTACGTTTGGTCGACCGCTACGTCGACATGGAGCGTCGTTTCTGGCGCTGGTGCCCTTACGTCGGCCACTGCACGCAGCAATGAACTTGAACGCAAGATCCAGCGTAGCAACGTGGGTACCGGGTTCCTCGGCCTCGGACACAATGAGGGCGCCTACGCGGATGCACTGGGTGCAATCGGTGCGGGCTTCCAGGTGGGCGACGGTCCGATTGTCAGTAGTACCCCAAGCGCGTTCAACCTTCGCGTAGCTCCGTTCCAGATGGCCGTCAACGGGCACAAGCTGGCCATCTCGGACACGACGATTCCCTTGCCCACTCCTGGTATCGCCACCCGCTACGATCTCGTATACTTGGAAGTGTATCGATCCAAGATCAATACGCCAATCGGCGGGATCGTGTACAACAACAACCTTGGTGGTACCTATACGTTTGCTCAGATCGCAACGATGATCGAGCAAATCGTCAGCGAAGACCCGTACTTTGGTGTCAGCAACTTTAACTTTGGCGGCGCCGAGTTGGCCGACGACGGTAGCGTTGTCGTTACACTTTGGAAGTGGTCCGTTCAGGCCAGCATCGCCTACACGGGACCGACGGCTACCACCAACTACGTTGTGTCTCAAGCTTCGCCAGTCACTGTGCCTGGTTTCATCGCAGCAACGTATGCGGCCAGTGCACACAACGCACGTATCGGCATCGCGACCAACAACGCGCTGGCTCCAGGTGTCTGGGATGGTACCGCGTTGGCTGTACCTGTGTTCGTCGTACGCCGCAACGCTTTGGAGGCAGCGTACACGGCATCTAGGCTGGTCGCAGCGGATCTCAGTGGTTGTACGATCTGGTCCGTACTGCCGATGGCCGACACAGAAACTGGCCGCCCGCAGGTGCGTCGTCTGCTTCAAAACGCCATGCCGACATCGACGTTGGCCCCAGGCGTTCTTGCTGGTTACACATCGCCCATCACGTGGGCCAATGGCGGCGCGGTGGGTCCGCTGAACGTCACGGTGCCAGCATCCACTCTTGTTCTGACCTTCCCTCCTGCGTATGGTCAGTACTCATCGTTGTTCCAGGACGGCATTGAAGTCTCCGCTATGCAGCAAGCGGTGACTGCTCCAATGCCTCCCGTTGTCGGCGCGCGTCGCGATTTCCTCGCCCTCCTCTACTGGGTCACCCCAGCAGCCATGCTGTTGCAGAACTCTGGCGGACAAGCGTTCAGCAAGGGCGTTCGCCTACTGGACGTCACCTCTCAGGGTGGACGCACACTCTACGTGTACGGTCAGTACACCTTCATGTCCGTTGGTACAGCCACCGACGAAGCCGACGCTTTCGCAGCAGCCACCCTGCCGTTCTACGAGACCGGTGGCGCCGTGCCGTTCACGTCTGTCGCGGACGCCCAACACCCTGGGTTGTGGGTCGCTACACCTACGGGGTCTGCGCTCATCGAGCACGGTATCGACGCTGTATTCGCAATGCCTGTCAGCATCCTGCACCGACGCAACAGCACCGCCTATAGCGACGCCACGGTATCGACGAACTTCAACGGATCCTCTGTGGGCTTGGCGCTACGCCCGGAGGACCAGTATGCTGGACTTCCAGCTGCTGCCTACGACCTTCTGGATCGTGAGCTTGTTGACCTTCGCCATGCTACCGGTGCGGACGTAGCTGGTATCCTCTCTAAGTCCATGGATCGTCTGACTCGTGGCACGCTGACGACCCGTTTGCTGTCCGAGTAGGCCGGTCCAGCGCAGGAGGTTGTGGGCGAGGCATGCGATCACGGTCCAGGCGGCGTTGGCGTTGAACTGGCCGGAGGGGAAGTGCTCGAGCGCCTGGTCTTTCAGGTCGCGGATCACGAG
>JANXQG010000316.1 GCA_025356915.1 Planctomycetota bacterium
AAATCGCCGAAGCCGCCGAGCAAGTAGACGTGACCCTCGTGGATCAGCGGCGTGGCGCGGGGAGCATTGCCGTAATCGAGTTTGCCGGGGGCGGGATACTGGAGCTTCCAGCGGAGCTTACCGCTCGCCGCATCCAGGCAGTAAAAGATGTCTTCCTGATCCGATGCGTCGCGGTCGGCTACGATTACCACTTCGCGTGTGGCCGCGATGCCGGAGAGTGCTGCCCCACTGAGCGGCATCTGCCAGAGGATTCTTGGCTCCGCGGGAAGCTTTTCCGGCAACCGCGCCACGTGGCCGTCACGGTTCGGGCCGCGCCAGCCCGGCCAACCGGGGTCAGTAGTACTCGTGGAACTCTTGGTCGCCGGCACGCACTTCTCGATCCGCTTTGATCGGCCGTCGGGCGACTGCGGCACGCCCTGGCGGACGTCGGCCTTTTCCTCGCTTTGCTTCGCCGGGGCGACAAATCCGTTTTTCGTCTCCAGGGCCGTTAGCAGCAGCGGTTCGTCTTTCAGGGAAAACAGGGCGGCAACGATCTTCTTTTCACTCTCTTCGTTGACCGCAGCCGTCGCAAAGACGGCGATGAACGGCACCTCGCCCGTGTGCCCAACCACGCGTAAAGCCTCCTTGGGCACGCTGCCGCAGCCTTCCAGCAGCGGTGCCGCATAGCTAGAAATAACCCCGGCCATCCGCAACGAAGTCTTGTTTTCCAGAATATCCAGGGCTGAATCGCTACAGCCGGCCCGGGTTTCGACCTTAACGGGGACCGCGATCCCAGCTTTCGTTAGCGCAGTGATTGCCGCAGCATGTTTTTCATCAGAATCGGCTGGCCCGAAGAGAATCGTGTAATCCTTGAGGTCGGTGATTGTCTTGGCCGGATCGTTTTTGGGAACGATGAACCAGCCCATGATCGTCGTGCCGCCTTCCTTGCTGGTGAGCATGGCCAAGGGGCGAACCTTCAGGTGATACTCGCCCGCGTCGTAACGGACGACCGAATGTTTGCCGATCACCAGGTCGAGCCGGTGCGACGGCGACGGCGATGCCTTAAACGCCTTGGCCAAGTCTTCGGCAAAGATTATATGCGTCTTCCGGCCGAGTTGCTTTTCAAGATAAGTTCCCAGCTTCTCGTAATCGCGCTGGGCATATCCTTTCACGCAGGGACACGACAGCGGCGCGGCCAGCGGGTCCATCACGGCGACCGTGAGATCGGACGCCAACAACGGTGTGGCAGCAAAGAACACGAAGACCGTTAAACCGCAAGCGAACAGCATCAAATTCCAGAAACATATCGAGCATCTTCTTTGCATTGAGCGTCCTATTCTTAGGGCTTGACAACCACGGCCTTTTTCTCGGCTGAAGTACCCTTTTCAAAGACATAGATTGCATTTTCACCGGGGCTGAGGCAGAAAACCTGTTTCTTGTCGGCGGAAACCTCCACGCAAACCCGCACGCAGCCAGTCTTGTAGGTCGGCACCGCGACGATGCCCTGGAAGCGGCCGTCCTTGGAGAAGTGTTTGATTTGCACCGGCTGAGTCGATTCGGCGGTGAATATCTCATCGCCCACGATACGGATGTTCTTTGGCTCGCAACAGCCGCCGAAACCGTCAATTGCCGCGCGGTCATTCTTGCCGAAGCTCGAAAGTTTTTTGCCGTCGCGATCGTAGCGATGGACCCGGTGCCGGCCGTTCTCGGGGATCCACAGTTCGTCACCGGCTGCCTGAAGGTCCATCTGACCGCAGCAGCCGGACAGACCGGTGATGATCTTCTTCGGCTCGCCAAAATTGAGGTCGGTCCGCCAGACTTCGTAGCCGTAGCCTATTTCTGGCATGCGACAGACGAACAAGTCTCGCTTCGTGGCGGCGATTCCGGTCACGGTGCCGCGGTTGCCGGAGGGCAGTTGCACCATGATTTTCTGTAGGGTTGAAATATATTTTCGGAGTTCCTTCTCTGCTGCTTTCACTCGATCGAACGCCTCGCGGCTCTCAGCCTCGGCCTGTTTGATTTTCTCGGCGACTGTTTTTTTCTCATCGTCGTTCTTGGCCTTATCAGCATCAAGTTTGAGAACGGCTAATTGCTGCCGCGATACTCCGACCCTTGCTTGCTGCTTTCCGTACTCCTGAGCTGCCTTCGCGTTATCGGCCTGCAAGGTCTTGAGTTCTTCGCGGAGCTTCTTTTCCTCCTCCGGCAACAGCGGCTTTCGGTCGCTGGGTAATTTGACCTCCTGAAGCACCTTACCATCAGCGTCCAGCTTCGCCACCTGGCCCGCACCACCAGCATAAATGAAGCCGCCGGCCGCACGGTTGATCGCCTGGGGCACGAAATCGAGCGTCCACTTTTGGAGGAGTTTTCCTTCGAGACTGACCACGCGGATGTCACCCTTGCCGGCCTGTCCCGTGCAAGCGGCAAGTACATTGCCTTTCGAGTCGAGGCAGAAACTGTTTAATTGCACACGAGGACCTTCGCCGTCCGTAACGCCGATCTTTCGGACGAATTGATGGGATGGCTCCTTCCGCTGGTCAGCAAAGACGTGGATTGTGCTTTCGCTCGGGTTGAGGATGAAGATGCGGCCGTCCTGACTGGCGGCAACGCAAACGTGGACGCAGCCGCTCTTGTACTTGGGCATGGCGACCACATTCTGGAACTTTTCCTCGCGCGAGAAACGCTTAACGACCACCGGCTCGCCCGATTCGGCGGTGAATAGATCGCCGCCGGGGCCGATGGCCAGGTTCTTCGGTTCGCAGCAGCCGCCGAAACCGTCGGCCGCTTTGCGATCGCGTTTGCCGAAGCTGGCGAGCTTCTTGCCGTCGCGGTCGTAGCGGGTCACGCGATGCCGGCCGTTTTCCGGAATCCACAGATCGCCGTTGGCGGCCTGGATGTCCATCTGTCCACAGCAGCCGGTCAATCCGGTGATGATCTCCTTGGGCTGCTTGAAATCATGATCCATCCGCCAGACCGAATAACCCCAGCCCTTATTGCCCAGCGAGACGACAAAGACTTCGGTATCGGTCACGGCCAGGCCGGTGACGCCGCGGCGGTATTGTTCCATGGCCGCTACCTGGGCCTTGGTATTTGCGTCGTCGCACTTATCGTCTGCGGACTTCTTTTGCTCGACCTGCTTCTCTTCCTTCTGGGCATCGCCTGGCTTGCTGTCGTCCGCCTTCGGTTCCTTACTCTTGGCGGTAGGCTTTGTTTCGGCCAGTGAAGGCAAGGGGGCCTTGGCCACCACAACGCCGTCCGAATCGAGTTTCAGCAATTGGCCGTCGCCGGCAACGAAGAGGGTTCCATCGGGAAGGACGGCAATCGCTTGTGGCTCGGTGCTGACATTCCAAGTCATCAACAGACCGCCTTCCGGCGTGTAGGTCCGCAGTTCCGTGGGGTTGGTCTCGGTGTGTATTTCAGCCTGGTCGCCCTTCATTTCAACATGCTGTCGCTTGCCACCACAACCGACCAGCAGGTTTCCTTCTGGGGCGAGGCAAAAACAATGTACGAAGTTGTTCTTCGGTTTAGGGCTGACCTGGATCACCCCCGTCTGCGCGTGCGTCGGCTGCCAAGCGGGATCCTCTCGGAGTTGCTTTTCAAAGGCTTTTTGTTCGGCCTCCATTTGCTCTTGGATGAGCTTTTGCTGCTGCTCGGCCTGCTTCTCGACCTCGGCTTCGACCCTCGCGGCCGCCGGTTTGTCTTTGGTAGGCGGCTTCTCTTCGCCGCGAACCGTCGCGGTCAGCAGCCCGAAAGCCGCGAAGATTCCAAAACCCATGAAGGGAACCCGAATAAAACGTCCGTCATGCTCCGCTGTGCGTTGCATACCGTGCCTCCGAAAACAAAAAGGTAGCTGGTCCGCGAAGCGATCCGCAGAACCCGCATTATCAGGCTGTGTCGCGTGGGTGTCAAGCACGCAATGGGGTCGCTTCCTTAGTGGTCCGTTTCATAAATGATGTCACAGTTCCATGACACCATTTGGTATAGTCCCCGCCCCGGTAAGGAAACCGCTTCAAATCCAGGGAGAGGACGAGTGCCATGGCTGGACCACAAATACTGGATCTTTCCGCGTGACCCACAATTCATGAAAAAGGCAGGCCGATCCTCGACCTGTACGCGGGGAATTGGGGCGGAAAACCCCTGGAAAGCGGGGATTTTATCATCAGTGCTGATGAAAAGACGAGCATTCAGGCGCGCATCCGAATCCATCCGTCGTTGGGACCTGCCCCGGGCCGCGTAGCACGGATCGAAACTTAGCTGATCCTTGACGAGCGACAAACCCTTACTACGAGAGAGTTTATATCGTCGATCACGCTGGAAAAAATCTTTTTTGCCCGTGCGAAATCGTGCCGCATTTGGCCTCCGACCACAACACACGTGGCTCGGTCAGAGACCGGCCACAGCAGCCACAACAGAGGTGAGAGACTGGCCGCCAGAGCAGAAAGAGCCGGTTCTTGGCATGGCATAATCCCTTGTGGCGTACGAGTGACTATTCCACCGCCGCAGTCCCTGCCTTGCGATAGGGCACGCCCGACATCTGGGCCAAGGCCAGGATTAGCGATTGCGTGCCGTCGCGGCCGTGGCCTTGAGCTTGCACGCAGCGGTAAAGCTGCTCGGCCAGGGCGACGCCGGGCATCATGAGGTTCATCCGCTTCGATTCAGCGAGGATGATGGCCATGTCCTTGAGGAAGTGCTCGACGAAGAAGCCCGGCGCAAAATTGCCCTGCAACATCCGCGGACCATAGTTCACCAACGACCAACTCGATGCCGCGCCGGTGCTCACCGATTGCAACACCTTCTCCAGGTCGAGGCCCGCCTTGTAGCCGTAGAGCAGCGATTCGCAGACGCCGACCATGCACGAAGCAATCAACGCTTGATTGACCATCTTCGTATGCTGGCCGGTACCAGGTCCGCCGTGGTGAACGATCGTTTTGCCCAACGCCTGCCAGCAAGGTTGAAGTGCTGCCACCGCGCGGGCGTCACCGCCGATCATGATCGAGAGCCGCGCCTCACGGGCACCCACGTCGCCGCCGGAGACCGGGGCATCGAGGCTAATCGCGCTGCGATTGAGTGCCTCGCGGGCGATCTCCACCGCCAGCGACGGCTCGCTCGTGGTCATATCGACAAGGATCGCTCCTGGACGGCAGCCAGCCAAAGAACCATCGTTGCCGAGGATCACTTCGCGGACATCGGCCGGATATCCGACGATGCTGAAGATGACGTCGGATTGCTCGGCCACGGCCCTGGGTGAAGTGGCCCAACGTGCCCCCAGAGTCAATAACTTCTCGGCCTTCGACTTGGTGCGGTTGTAGATCGTTGCGGAGAAGCCGGCTAGCATGAGGTTCTCGCACATGCTCGCGCCCATCACGCCCGTGCCGATCCAGCCAAGACGGTGCGTGGAGGGAGAAACCAAGGGAAGGTCGGCCGCGAAGTCAGTCATCGTAGTCAGGGGCTATCCGAAAAGCCCCCCTTCCCTCTGGGAAGAGAGGCAGGAGGTGAGGGCTAATTGGTCGCAAATCAATGAGTCGCAACCCCTTTATTTTCATAGGTGGCGTACTTCTCAAGCAGCCGGCACAATCGATGCGATTTCATGCAGCCCAGGCTCGGCTGTAGCACCTCGGCAAAGTCAGCCAAGTCCTCAATAATCCCCCGGCGATCCGGCAATTCGTATGCCGGGTCAATCGATAAAGGGTACGCCCGCTGCCACATGTCGGCCAATCGCTCATCCCTTGACTCGTCAAGCAAAGACTCGATCTTGGCGCGATAGGCTTTCCTAGCCGCAATCCTGGTGGTGTCGTCCTCGATTGCCGTGGCGTTGCCGGCACTCACTATTCTTTCAAGTTTTGGCTTGACTGCGGATTTTTGGTCGTTGTTCATTGGTCATTCCTCAAGTTCTGAAGCTAATTCCACACCCCCAGGAAATCTCGCCCGTATTTCAACGGCGAGAATCAACTGAGTTGAAAGATCGGGGAGCTGTTCCACAATGTAAGTTGTGTGGGCCTAGCCTCCATCGTCTCATCTCTTTGAGTAAAAGTTTCCGTCGATCCCGAAGTCTTGCTTTGCGGACACAAAAAAACCGATCCGTCGAACCCCCCGCGCAATGACGAAGGCATTATCATCAAAGAGGGTGTCTATAATAGAGGATTGCTTGTTGGAAGGGTGCCTCGAGAGCCGCTCCCCTTCGGGCAACGCCGTTGAGTATTACAACTGTTCATTCCACTCGGGCTGCGAATACTTTTCGGCGACGAGTCGCTGAGTGGCCGCCCGAGGCCAATCGGAACAAGGCTCGAAAGCTGCCCAGGCGGTTTGGAATGCCGCGCGAAGCGTGGCGGTGTCCAGCGGCACGTTGGTTACGAAGGCATCATGCGGTCGGGCCTGGCGATAATCGGGCTGGCGCGGTGGCATGGCTAGGTAGCGGCCGATCATTTCCAGCGGAAAATCATACAAAAGCGTGCCATGATAAAGCAGATGCTCGCGTTTGATCCGCACGCTGTTGCCGGAAACTTTCTTCTCGCCGATTGTCAGATCGCAGATACCCCGGAACGTCAGTCCCGGGACAGATGGTTGCAGGGCCTTGGCGATCGTGCCGAGTACCTGGGCGTGGGCCTGGTCGATGGAACGCAATTGCGGGCGAAGCCGTAGGCTGAGTACCACGGCATACATCTGGCAGCCCGGCCCCACGACGACCGCCGCTCCGCCGCTGATCCGCCGCAAGATGGGAAGGTGCGGATCGCGGCAGACTTCGGTGCGAACCTCGGTGGCTATTCGCGATGAGCGGCCAATGACCACCGCGCGCTCACTCGCCTCCCAAAGCCGTAGCGTTTCCAAGGGCTGGCCCGCGGCTTCTGCCTCTTCGAGCAGTGCTTCATCGAGTGCTAAGTTTTCTGCCAAGCTGGGCAAAGTCAGGTCAAGATACCGCATCCGCTCATTTTCCTTGGTGAAAGCCGTCCTGGCTAGAGGTAATCGAAAGAGGTAATCGAAATACCGAAAACGTTTGGACGATTGCGGGCAGGTTTCCGCAGGTGTAAAATTAGTTTTTTCCTGATCTTTCAAGCTCTCGCCCCTGACGCCACCTATCCGGTAACGGGTAAAGCCGTCAGGACCACGAGACCACGTTGAGTTCCGGTGAAACAAACAGAAATTGACGAGTTGACGACTAAGGATTGCGTCCTGCGCAACCCACGGCATTGCTAAGATGGTGGCCTGGACGGGGACGAGCTGGAGTATAATCTGGCGGCGGGTGCAAGGATCAAGAGGGTGTTACCGTATCTGCGTCCGACGTGGCAGTACGGGAGAGGTGAAGACTAAACGGAAACGGCGTAAAATGAACGAAGATGAAGAATAGAAGTATCCATAATGCTCACTGCGGCATCATGGGAGAGATTTACCAAGATCGAAAGTGAGGCAAGCTATGTCCATAACCGTTCACGGCGTAATGCACGGCAGAACCATCGAAATTGACGAAGACGTCGGAGTTGCCGAGGGTCAGAAGGTCGAGGTCCAGGTAAAAATAGTCTCAATGTCGGCTCGGAAGCCCGGCGAAGGATTCTTTCGCACCGAGGGAGCCTTGGCTGACGATGTGGAGTGGGACGGCATCATGGAAGAGATTTACAAGGCCCGCAAGGTCGAGTGGCGTCAAGTTCCCGATTTGGAGGCACCATGAACTTCCTCCTCGACACGGATATTTGCTCGGCCCACATGCGGTTTCCCACAAAGCTGGCTCACCGTTTCATTCAATACACGGACCAACTTGCGATCTCCAGTGTCACCCTGGCGGAATTGTTTGCCGGAGCATATAAGCATTCTCAGATGAACCGGTTATTGACTTTAATCACCGACCTATTGCAAGAGGTTCGGGTCATCGACTTTGATTCGGAGTGTGCCGAACGGTTCGGTCAGGTGCGAGGCAGGCTACTGCAACAGGGGATTTCCGCTCCTACCACAGACTTGATGATCGCCACCGCAGCCTTGGTTCACAACCTGACTTTGGTGACACACAACACGAAAGACTTCCAGAACATCCCCGATATTCGTATGGATGACTGGCTGATGCCATGAAAGCGGTAAAGCGAGCTAGAGCAATGGGTCATCGATCAACTGAATCCCCTCAAAGGGGAGAAGCTCATCATTAGCTGAAGGACTCGCCGCCGTAGTGGTAACCGTGAGAGAAAGTACCATACATTTGACGATCTGCCTGTGCCGCCTGCTGTGGGTCCATAAGTGCCGTAAGTCTTTGTCTTTCCCGTTCCGATCATGAACCAACTTCTTCCCATCCTCCTTCTCCTCATCGGCCTCGCCATCGGTGTTATCGCCGCATGGCTCGTCCTCCGAAATAAGATCCAAAATGCTTACGAGAAAGGCAAATCTGACGCCGAAGGCGAACGCATTGCACTAACCGAGCGGATGCAGGCCCGTGACCAAACCATAGCCGCTCAAAATGAGAAGCTCCAGCAATTTGAGGCCCAGATCAAGGAAGCCCAGACGACGGAAACCGGCCTTAGAACCAAGCTGGCCCAGTATTCCACCACCCTCGATCAGGAACGCAAGCAGTCTCAGGAAAAACTAGATGTCATAAACCAAGCCCAGCAGAAGTTGGCCGACGCATTCAAGGCCCTGGCCGCCGATGCCCTCAAGGGAAACAACCAGTCCTTCTTGGAATTGGCAAAGGAAACCCTTGGAACATTTCAGGCGGCCGCCAAGGGCGATTTGGAAAAACGTCAGCAAGCAATCACCGAACTCGTCAAACCGGTAAAAGAATCCCTGGATAAGGTAGATACCAAGATCAACGAATTGGAAAAGGCTCGGGCGGGGGCCTACACGGGCCTGACCGAACAGGTGAAGTCCTTGATGGAAACCCAGAAGCAGCTTCAATCCGAGACTGGCAATCTGGTCAAAGCCCTGCGCCGTCCCCAGGTTCGTGGCCGCTGGGGTGAAATCCAGTTGAAACGGGTCGTGGAAATGGCGGGGATGCTCGACCATTGCGATTTCTATGAACAGCAAAGCACCGACACCGAGGACGGCAGGCTGCGGCCAGACCTTTTGATTCGTCTGCCCGGCCATAAGAATGTTGTCGTCGATGCCAAGGCCCCTCTGTCGGCCTACTTGGATGCCATTGAGGCCAAGGACGATGAGATCCGCACTGCTCGGCTGCAAGCCCATGCCCGGCAGGTGCGGGACCACATTACGGCCTTGGGTCGCAAGTCCTATTTCGAGCAGTTCAACCCGGCCCCGGAATTCGTTGTCCTTTTTCTACCCGGCGAGGTCTTTTTCAGTGCCGCCCTGGAATATGATCCTAGTCTGATCGAAATGGGCGTCGAGCAGAACGTCATTATCGCTACACCAACGACGCTGATCGCGCTGCTGCGGGCCGTGGCCTACGGATGGCGGCAGGAGAAGCTGGCCGAAAATGCCAAGGAAATCAGCGACCTGGGCAAGGAACTTTACAAGCGGTTGGCGAACATGGGCGACCATCTTGCCAAAGTGGGGAAGAGTCTGGGCGGTGCCACCGAAGCCTATAATAGGGCCGTGGCTTCATTGGAAACCAGGGTTTTGATAACGGCCAGGAAGTTCAAGGATTTGGGTACGACCGGTGTGGATGACGAAATCGTGGAATTGCCGCCCGTCGAGGTAACGCCGAGGTTGTTGCAGGCACCGGAGATGACGGGTGGGGATGGGGAGGCATAAATGAAATTCTTCCGCTACCGTCGTCCATCCTTGAAAACCCTTCTGGGCATCACCAAGGCAAAGAAACGGATCAAGAAGGAACTCGGCATCACCGAGTTCATGAAGCCGTTTCGATGGTGGACGAACACAAAGCGCAAGTTCAAGCGGGACATCGGCTATGAATCGGACGCTGGACGATTGATTCGCAAGGGATTGCCTAGGCCGGGAGGATGCTTGGTGGTGATCTTGCTCGGATTGTTGGCAACTACCCTGCTCGGCGCAGTCGTCGTGCAGTAGTAAATATCGTATAGTTTGTGGTTGAGACTTTCGGAGACAGCAGCAAGGTCGCATGGCAATTCGCAATCATCAAGGATAGCCCGATTGTCACCCGACCAAGATTTTCTTTGGTGTCATGTAGGACGAAAGCCCTCGCCACCGTGAGAGAAGAGAGATTTCCACTTGCTTCAATAACCCGTGCAGATCGGTTCTAAAGGTGGATAAAATGAAGCTACTGCCCCATCAAATCTGGATTATGGCGTTTCGGGCATGGGTAGACTCGGAACTGAAACAGAAGCAACGAATAATCCGGGTTAGGGGCATGGACAACTCGAAATATAAGTAATAAAATTACAGTTAGATGGCGAGAGGCTACCTTCTACAGGTAGGACAGTAATGATGGAGGGTTTTATGAAATTACACCTCGTTCTCGGTTTAATGTTGTTGATGGCGGCAGGTGCTTATGCGAGAGGTCCTGGTGGGGGGCCTGGTTGCAGACCATTTGGGCCTGGCGGTCCTGGTGGTGGCGGGCAATTCCAACCCGGTCAACGACCTCCTTGTCAACCCGGACAGCAACCTCCCGGCCAACTCGGTCAGCAACCTCCCGGTCAGCAACCTCTCGGTAAAGCCGATCAGCAGCCTCCTGGTCAAACGACGGCTAATTTTCCCACCCCCGACAATTTGCTTAGCAATTCGTCGTTGAAACTGACTTCCGATCAGAAAGCGAAGATTAGAAAAGTCCGAGACAGCATTGTGCCGCAGGTTAAGAAGATGCTTACGCCTGCTCAACTCAAAATTTGGAGGGATGGCAAGTACGGAAAGTTCACGGCCTCCAGCGTGCTGGCAAACTCTTCCGATTTGAGTTTAACTGCCGACCAAACGGCACAACTCGGAAAAATCACTGATGAGGCCGCCGCAAAGGCGAAGGCATTGCTCACTTCGGACCAAGCAAACAAGGCGTCAGCGGCAGGGAATGGCGACATGCCTCCTGGTGGTGGTCATGGTCCCGGTATGCCTCCTGGTGGCGGGCCTCCAGGTGGTGGGCAATTCGGTCCTGGGCGTCCACGGCAGGGGAATTGAATCCAGGAATTCACAATTCAATAAGAGGACGCTGTGCGTGAGTATCATGCACGGCGTCTATAATTTTGATTCTGGTACTCAGTCCGTTTCTGCTCCTCTTGTTCCAGTTTGCATTCAGCGGGATAATGGGCGAGGGTTTCTGCGCCAACAACATCGCCTGGGCGTTACGGCGGCTGCCGGTGTTTGGGGTATTTGGCGACCGATCGTTTGCAGCCGATTGCGGCGGACCATGGAATTGCCAATGGGCGATGCCTACAGCACCTTCGTGCGACAGTTCCTTCCTCACTCATAAGGTGCAAGGCAATAGTACGAGGGTAGCCCGATGGGACAGGACAATTGGCGAAAACTTCTTTGCCCCAAGTGTAAACAACTCAAGACCACATGCACTTGCAGCACAGAGCCATCTGCACCGAGCAAGTCCACTGTAGTCCGGGTCGGCCGAGAGACGAAGGGCAGGCGAGGCAAGGGGGTAACGACCGTCTCCGACCTCCCTCTGGATGAGAACGGTATTACGGAGCTTGCCACCAAGTTGAAAACACGGCTTGGCACCGGGGGAGCGGTCAAGGATGGACGGATCGAGATTCAGGGCGACCATCGAGATCGGATAATTCAAGAGCTTGAGGGCCTGGGCTACCGAGTGAAACGGGCAGGAGGGTGAGCAAACATGTACGAGCACAAAAGCAAGCCGTTGCTGCCACGTCGAAAGTTCTATCAGCGGATAGCGCTGAATGCGGGCGTTGTCGTGGGCATCGTGGCATTTTCCCTTTTCATGGGCAGTGCCGGGTATCATTATCTTGCCGGGCTTCCCTGGATCGACGCCTTGCTAAATGCCTCGATGATTCTGACGGGGATGGGGCCGGTTGACCCTGTAAAAACGACAGCGGCCAAGCTGTTTGCCACTTTCTATGCCTTGTACAGTGGCATTGCCTTCCTCACCATGATGGCGATTCTGATGGCTCCGTTACTGCATCGGTTTCTGCACAAGTTTCACTTAGAGATGAGCGAGGGATGAAAGATGGGTGATCCCAACTTCTGTGAAAACAAATGCCCGATCTGCACCAGGGCGAGGGAAGGCAATCGTCTTGCCCAATTCGTGCAAAAAGTCGAATTGCTGGTGACCTTTGGCGGTTGCCCACACGGACGAGCAAGACAACGAAAGTACGGAGTTCGGCCCAACGAGCCATTGCCACCACAATCCAACGTGGAGAAATAAATCATGTACGAAGACGATTCGGCATGGGCACGAAAGGGTGCCACCTTCAGCGACAAGTTCGCTCGGCAGGAGCCTGAAGATGAAGGACTGTGCCGAGTATCCCCATACCAGGAAGAAGGAATTTGCCACTCGCACCAATCTCCATGCTGGGAATGCAATTACATGCCCTGCCGTATTTTGGATCATCGAAGAACTCCGGGCCGCGAGAGACTGGCGACGTGGCAACTGGTGACCATTGGAATGACGCCAAGTGGGGCTTTTTTACCTTCCCCTTATCACCATCGCCATCCCATGAGCAACAACTGGCCTGGTGGGGGGCGATGATTTCGTTCTGACGGCCATTTCCTGCAATTTTTGGTGAAGGGCCATAAGATTGGCTGGCTGCTCTTGAACAGTCTGGGAAATGCTACTCATTGGTGTATCCTCTGGGGTGAATTTGCAGAAATCTTATCGGCATGTCTCTTCGATGGCCTTGAATAGGTCGCTTACCACGGCAAAGTCTTCCAATCCCTCCATTATTGGACGGAAAAATCGTTAAAAACGGTCAGAGAAAGCCGTACGTAACTATTCCAAGATGACAGTCTTTTTCACCGCGGAAGAAAAAACTGCTAATTTATCCATTTTGCCTATCTTGCTATTTAGGAATCGTTCCCAAATTGACCTTGTTCCATTCTCTGAAAATGGTATTCTCTTGTTTATGACAGCTTCGGTTGTCGTAATTACAGCGGTTGGTGCCGGAAAACCCGCTACCGGCAAAACGGGAGTTTCTTTTACAAGGAGGATTTGACCATGTTAGTTCTAAGTCGCAAGCGTGGAGAGGCGATAACCATCGGCAAAGGAGTGACGATCACGGTTCTGTCGGTTCAAGGAGACAAGGTGAAACTCGGCATTGTGGCTCCCGCCGAGGTGCCAGTTCATGTCTGCTCTTGGATCAGCTCCAGGAGTGCCACCGCCTT
>JANXQG010000363.1 GCA_025356915.1 Planctomycetota bacterium
GGCGCACAGACCGGCACGTTGCTGGGTGTTGGCTCACTGGCTGGTACGATAGCTGGTACCAGCACCGCGGTTGCTACACCTGACGGCATGAACGCTTTGGTTGGTACCAGCACGGGTACCAGCACAACCACTGGCACCCTGCGGGGGTCTGGCGTATTTGCGGGCAGCATCGCTGGTTTGGGGTCGCAGACCGGCGTGTTGCGTGGCGCCGGTGCTCTGTCAGCCTCCTGCGCGGGCGCGGGTTCGCAGTCAGGCGTCATAAGCGGCTCAGGCAGCCTAACCGGTACCGCTGTCGGGGCCAACACACAGACAGGAACGTTGTTGGGTTCCGGTATCCTGGCCGGCACTTCCGCTGGCGTTGGGTCGCAGACCGGCGTGTTGCATGGCGACGGTGTATTGACTGGTAGCGCTGCCGGAGTTGGGGCACAGACGGGTGTACTCCTTGGTATTGGAGCACTCACCGGTATCGTCGCGGGTATTGGTACCCAAACCGGCACACTGTCCGCTATGGGGGGACTGGCTGGGGCCCTCGTGGGTCTCGCCACGCTGTCGGGCACCCTGCATGGTGACGGTGTTCTAGGTGGGGCTTCGGTTGGGCTTGGGTCCGCTGCGGGTACCCTAAATGGTAGGGCCCAGATGTCGGCCGCTGTGGCCGGTACGTCGACCACCATAGGTAACTGCATAGGCTTCCTCAGCACCTCTGGAACGTCCGCGGGTAGCAGCGGGTCTGCGGGCAACCTAGCGGGCAACGGTAGCTTGGGTGGCAGCGCGTCCGGTATCACATGGTCCGCGGCTATCCTTCGTGGTGCCGGACACTTTATTGGTACTATCGCGGGCACCTCGACATCGACGGGTACCGGCGTCGCTCGGCTGGACGCCGCTGGCAATGTGTCGGGCACGTCGGGGACCTCCGGTAGCCTGCTGGGCACTGGGCGACTGCTGGGACGCACCTTGGAGTACGGCTATGCCACAGCGTTCCTGCGTGGTTTCAAGCCCATCAGTGGAAATGCCTCCGGCACGTCTACGGCCGTAGGACACCTTAATCAAGTTTTCGCGGTGGGTACTGCAACAGGTACCAGTACAGCCACGTTGACTCTCAGTGGCGCAGGTGTTCTAAGTGCGTGGAGTGCCAACCATTCAGCTACCTACGGCACACTGGGTACAATCCATGGAGCAACGGCCACACCAGAGGGACCGGAAGCTGTTGGGGTACCTCCGTATACGCGGGCCACAATCAGTTACCTTACGGCGTTCGCAGTAGCCCCGTCAGCCGTCGCTACCGGATATACACCGGCACCCTCGTCGACCACACCAACTGGCGTTACAGCCAGTACTGTTGCACCTACATGTGTGGCAACTGGTGGTGGACCGCCATCTCCTGACGCCATCGTGGTACCATAGCGAGCGCGTGCTGCTTAGATTGAAGCAGCACGCTTGGTGTCCACCTTTAGCCACGGAGGCACCATGAAACGACGTATCAGCTCCAATACCGATACCCCTACCGTTCGCATTTGTCCCGTCTGCCAAGGGCAGGAAATGTTCGTCGAGGACATACCGACGTACATTAACGGTAAGATGAGTGTGCAGCATCGCGGCACGCTTGTGGACTGCCAGTGGTGTTGCAAGGGCGAGATGAACAACGCGCAGTACTTGGTGTGGAAGGATAAGAGCCGCAACGGCCTACTGTCCTTGAAGCCCAGTCAGAAGCCTGAAGATCTATAGCGGTAGTTTGAGATCACGATGAAAGCATCTGTCAAGCCAGGCCCCCTACAGAAGCTCCGCGTAGCTGCGATCACAAACACGAACCCTAGGATCACCATGGGGAGCACGGGTTCTCCCGCAGCCATCTCGGGTGCATTGTTCGTCAACTACGGTCGTGACGCAGGCGGTCAGCCCAGTCCCTTCAGGGGATCGCTGAAGGACCAGATTCTTACCGGCGCGGACGCCTCCTACGCCGCTATGGCGGGCTTTGCACTCCAGGACGGCCAGGGGTTCAAAATCGGAGCCGCGGCCACCTACGCGGCTGGTGGCGCCGGCGATAACGTGGTCATCTCGCTCAACGGAGGGGCCAACCAGACGGTCGACACCAGCACCACGTTGGCCGGTCAGTACAGCTACCTGAATGCCTTGAACGCTGGGCTCGTGGGCATCACTGCGCAGAACTCGAACGGGCAGATCAAGCTCAGCACTACAGCCACGGGTGCGGCGGCCAACGCGAACATCGTGAGCCTCGGTGGTGCCGCTGCTGCCAAGACCGGTCTATCGACTGGCCTGTTCACTCCCGGTGTGATGGCACAGCCGCAGGGCACGGGAGCCGACCTGAATACGTTGACACTGGAGGGGCCGCCGTGGTCCCCGCTCAGCCTGACCGCTCTGTTCGCTTGGTGGGACAGCAAGAACTTCCAGCTTGACAAGGCTGGCAACGTTCAGCGCTGGCTGGACCGTGGACCCAACGGGTACGATGCCATCCAAACGGTAGCGTCGGCCAGACCAGCGCATGGGTTGTCGCCACGTCGCGGCGTCGAGTACCTGAATCTCAACGGCCAGCATTCGTTGGTGGTGCCGAATTCGCCAGCAAAGGCGCAGCCCGTCGAGGTATTTGTGATTTGCCGATCTACTGCGGTCTCCGCAGGAGGGTCCTCCTTGTTCGATACAGGGGCGGGACTTCAAGCAAACATCCTTCAGCAATTCGGTACTCGAAACATCACGATTTATTCGGGTGCTTCCCTCGTAGGGTCCTCGATGACCATTGCGGACCATATCGTGGACGCTCAATACAACGGTGGCGCTTCCAACATCGCGATCGATGGTGCTGCTGGCACCACGGGGGCCGCAGGAGCTGCGGGTATTGGGGCCACCATGACGATCGGCAACAAGGGTGATGGTCTTTTCGGGTTCGGATTCATCGGTCGCATCTACGAGGTTGTCGTCTGTTCCGCTTTGCTGTCTGCCTCGGACCGACTGACCCTGATCGGCTACCTGAAGTCCAAGTACCGCATCGCTTGATGTGTAGTTTATAGGCGAAGGAAAGAAAAGGATAACTTTGGGCACCATCTCCCCATACGCTGACAACGCCTACGGCGTTCGTACTCGTGACATCAACTTCGACGCACCTGGTGCGCCTACGACGATGACCTACCACGGCATCAGCCTGGTGGTCAACGGCAAGGCCATTGGTCGCATCCAGAGCTGGACGCCCGCGATGTACCAGCGGAACGGCGAACTCGTCTACGAGTTGTCGAAGTACACATTTGGTCGCCCGGTCGACTACGTGCCAAGCATCAATACGAACTATACCGTCGATGGTAGTCGTGTTGAGGTATGGAATACTGAATTTGAAATCGCCCTAGGCTATGCATCCGTATGGTCCGACCTGATCGATCAGGACCGTCCGTTCACGGTCTCCGAGTACCTGTTCCGCGGACCTCAGGTGTACCGCACTTGGTCATACCTGGGGTGCTGGTTCGGCTCCAAGAACATGGACAACGTGACCGCTGAAGGCAACGCGAAGTACATGGTGAACTTCACCATCAACTTCGTAGCACGCGTTCGAACGGTCTAGTGACCATTCAGTAGAAGAGGACCACCACTGGGTGGTCCTTTTCATTTAAGGTCAATGACCCAGGCTTGGTGTCCGCAATCCCATATGCGGAAGTAGCCCTGCTGTTCTCGTAGTTCGTGTTCCTTCAAACCCGTTAGCCTCTCCTCTGGTGTCTTACGCTTGGAGATCGCCGAGTAGCGATGCCGGCTCTTCACGTACCAGTAAGATGGCTTGGACGTTGCGACTAGACGGAAACCCAAAGCATCGTAGACACCTCCGGTACCGTACCGGAGGTCGCAATAGCTCTTGACCGCCTTGTACCCGTTCTCCTTGGCCCACTCAGTTAGGCGCCGGAATAGACGGGCCGCGCCTCCGCGCACAGAAGTACCGGGAAGTGCCGCCAACCGTTTCAACTCCAAAGTGGAGGTATCCATTACGTGTGCACGGCTGGGCTTACCTAACGACATGCACTGTACGAGCCGATCACCGTCATAGAGTCCGACCGCATACATGTGCTGGGTCGCGTGTCCTTGGATGTGCTGCGCGTCGAAGAAAGCCCGGGTCGTTGCCGCGTCGACCTCCCGTACCGTCAGCTTACGTGCGTCCATCTTGATCGTTGTGGCACCGAAGGCATGACGGATGCGATCCAGAACGATTTCTGGCTTCTCCAACCATTCGTCCTCGAACACCGTCAGTAACCTGATACCCACCTCCCTGCATGCCTTCAACTTGTCGGCATGTTGATTTGGGGTATTGTTTTCAATGGCCGTACTGTGGTAGTATAATCCGCAATATTCGATGGCCGTCTTGGTTACGGGATCATAGATGTCCAACTCCGCAGGAGCGATGACGGTTCTACTGTTGCGGACCAGTGGGCGACCAACAATGGATTCGATACGTCGGGCGAAGTCGTCTTCGGCAAAAGACCCGTTGCAGGTGACACACCATAGGCCACGTTCAATGCCCTGGTAGAGCACCAGGATCTCGTGACCCTTAGGGCACCGGGCCGTCACGTGGTCCATGTAGGCACCATCGTAGGCGATCACCTCGATCCCGTTCTTGCCGGCTGTCTCGCGCACCTCGCGTTTGCGCGCCTCCCGGGTGCACGAGTCGCACACCGTGGGGTTGTGCATGACATGGTGTATCTTGCGGCTAAATGTATGTCCGGCACCGCATAGAAGACGGACGTTCTTCATTCCAGGTACTATGGTGTCGACCAGCCGTATCCCCGTGCCATCCAAGCGTACTTCGATCTCCGCTTGACGTCTACGGGCTTCTTGCTCCGGTAGACACCATGGGCAAACCTGGGACTTTTGGAGGTACTGGAACGATCTGCGGAATAGATGACCCAGCCTGCATTGCAGTTGGACGTCTTCCTTGGCCAGATAGGTCGTCTCCAGTGGCGTGAACCCTAGTGCTATAATTCCTTGGGAGATCGCTTCCGTTCGACGGGCCTTCTCCTCTTCCGACACCGCTGGTGCTCCGGTCTGCATGCCGGCACTGATAGACCGGCTCCTATTGGCCCTTTCGTCCGTGGTCCACGCGACTTTGCTACCTTTGCGCACCGTACACCACTACTCTACAAGAGCGATGGTGTCAAGCCTTCGGGGCCGTGTAGTGGGGACACTGGCATTGCATACACGTACGCTTCAGCTCACCACGTTCGATGGCTAGGCGCACCGGAGCAGGTACGACGTCGTATTGGTGCTCCTCGTCGGTGTGTCCACACGTGCAGTTAGGCTTGATCTCTTCCATGATTAATCTCCTACGATGATCGCTGTATTGGGTTGCTCAGGGTCGACGATGTTTCCCCCAAAGCCTCCAGAGGCCACGGGGGCGTACAGGTTCGCGAACGTATACGCACGGTCCGCGGTGTACCCGTACGGGTTCGTAGTGTTGATCGCTGGTCCCGCGGTCTTGAGGCCAAGCTTGATGTCCCCGAGGGCACCCACTACTGTGGGAACGCCACCCGAAGGGTCCATGAATAGCTTGCCACCGCGCTGGGTCTCAATGCCATAGCCGGCATTGCCGGACCCGTAGATGCTGCCATTGATGTACCATAGGTACGTGTGCCCGATGATGATCGCGCTACCGGGAGAATCGTAAACCCCGAATCCACGCGTATGGCAACTGACACCAGCGCTGTTTCCTTCGTTCACGTAGTTCGGTGCGTACGTCTGGCACGACTGCAGTATCGTGTAATTCTGGATGCTGCAACGTCCCTCGTTGACGAACACGGCGTTTTTGATCATACCGTAAGTGATGTAGAACTCCACCCCTAGAATAGTGTTCACGTAGCCGAAGATTTGGCAGTTCGAAACTGCCACGTACCCACCCATGGAAGAAAGCAAGAAGTCAATGGCGCATTCGTAGAAATAATGCGGACCTTGACACACCAAGTAGTTCGTAAAGTGTAAGTTCCTGAAGTGGACACTCTGACCAGCAGGAAATTGTACAGCCGGAATCACGGGTAGGTCGACGATCTCGAACGTATCTCCTGTGACGAACGTCCCCTGTGATTCTTGGTATGGCGCATAATAGGCTGGGAACGACATACGGGCAATGCTGCCGTCCTCGTCCTTGGTGAGCCAAGTGACATCCCGGAGGCCGACGGTCTTCCGTACCATGCGGCCCGGAAGAACATATGGTGCCAGACTGCCAAGAGCCACGCAGCTCAAGCCATGGGGCACGTTGGCTGCTTGTACGAAGTTGCGCACTGTGGCCGTTCCGGTGGCCACAGGGGCCGACGTTACACCGATCACAGTGAACTTGTCTAAGAATTGAAGCCCACGTACCTGTTGTAACCCCGAGAGGTCCAAGACATCAGTGATCGGGAGACTAGAGTGGATCGTCATCGTGATGCTACGATCCCACTTGTGCACTGTGCCGACACGTCGGTTGTACTCTCCCGCATGCTGGATGGCCGTTTGCGCTGTCAACCCGTCATTGAGGTCGTTACCGTTGATGGGGTCAATGTGCCATTCAAGTTGATCCCATGCCGCGGGGTGGTAATACGCTGGCCCAGTAGGACCTTGAGGACCACTGGGCCCCTGTATACCCACGGTCCCTTGAGGCCCAGGTGGCCCCAGCGGTCCAGGCGGCCCCATCGGTAGTGGGTTGGCCTGGCTGGTAAACCAGATAGTGAAACTGTACTGGTAGCTTCCATCCACGTTCGTGGTCGAGACCAGTTGTGCGGAATAGACGTACAGGCTATGAGAGAGTCCGGCCTGGTTGAGCACCGCTTCCTTGACGGGGCTAGTTGTAACGTAGCCGACGGGGTCCGTCAGTGCCGCGATGGCGCGTACGCCTACCGTCAAGTACGTGTACGCCCCGCTTGTACCGGTGATGCTGACCTGGAGACTGCCCATGCATCAAACTAGCCGTCAATGTAGTTTCAAGTACCATGAAGACACGCTTGGAACTCGCTGCTGACCTCGTACGCCTGGCACGGGCGCTGACAGCGACTCCTCAGACGTCGGCCAATCTGATTGCCCTATTGGAGGGTCGGGTTGCGTCCTTACTAGATATGCGGTTGGGGATCCGCATCTCGGGCCTCTTGTACCCCGCGACGTACGAGGATGCAACCGGAGGCTTAGATGTCAGGGATCCAACGGTCCAGGAGGCCCGAGACTCGCTCGGGCAGTTGGACCGCGAAATCGGCACTACGTACCAGACCCTCGAAAAGCTGGTCCGCAAGATCAAGAAGCACGGAAAGTGACCCACATGAAGACCGCCGGCTTGGTACGCACCACGTATGAGATTGTAACCCCCGAGTCGGCCGAAGAGGGCGAGGCCGACGACCGTGGATGGATTGACGAGGAAGGCGAGGAATGCACCCCGCAGGAAGCCTTCAAGATGGTCCGTGGTTGTGATCCGTCGAGTAGCCAGTTCCGTCCTGGCGTCTGGTACACCGACACCGAGTACGATATGGGCGAGTCCCGCAGCTACCACCTGAATGGCTTCACGAAGAAGCAAGAAGAAGACATCTACGATTCCGTCGAGGCGGGTAGCTGGGTCGGACTGGACGAGGACGAGGAGGACCCGGAGGGCTACCCCGAGGACCCACACCGCGCCGTCGCAGAGAAGCTCATCCAGGCAGCCCGCACGTTGCTGGCAGCCAACCTGGACAACCGTGCGGAGAACACCCCGGGCGTGCTTGTTTACCCGGCTGGTCACCAGTTCGAGAAGCACAACGGAGTCAAAGCGCACAAGATCGGCGAAGATAAAGGCAAATCGGTCGTGCAAGTCGACGAGACGGCCGGCGGACTGAAGAAGGCACAGTGGCTTCTCGTCGACAAGCAGAACTGGGAGCCCACCGCCACTACGGCACGCACGCGGCTTGCCTCCGACTACTCTGAGGAAGAGTTGGCCGCATTGTCGATTATGGACATGTTGAAGCCATCGTACCGCGCCCAGCAGTTCGAACGGGCCGGGTTGGGCGCGTACACCAAGGAATCGCCAGTGCTACAAAGCTTGGCAGCCAAGGGGATCGTGAAGTTCCAGGCCAACGGTATCGCGCTCGACAAGCCGCTGGCCAAGGCTGTCATGAAGCGCCATGAGGCCCCTGCGAAGTACAAGCAGAACCTCGAAAACTACTCGATGCAGTTCCAACGGAAGGCTCCGGTCGAAGACACCGAGGTCACGAGTCGCGCTGCCGCGCTGCTCGCTAGGGCCCGTCAGCTGCTGGCCGACGGAGAGTCCCTGGCCAAGGGAACAGCCTGGCGTCTGCGGGTGCGGAACCGTGAGACGATGGTACTCGAAGAGGTGCCGCAGCCAGGTGTGAAGAAGTTGCGCCGTTCCACCTTAAACACCCTCACGGGCCGTGGTTGGAGAGGTTTCGACCCGCTTCTGCCTAGCAACCTCGTGCACGACGCAAAGTTGGCCCCTGCGGACAGCTTTGACGAAGTGAAGAAGAAGCTCCAAGCCGCCGTCGATGAGGCAGCCACCCTGGTGGTCTCGGAGCTTGGCGAGAAATACGAGTGGGCCATGAAGAGCCTCCAGTGGTACGATGAAGGGCCAGTGTCTTCCCACGCCCACGAACCCGATGACACAAGGCCGATCTTGGCCAATGGCCAGGACTTCACGCTGAAGTGCACGTGGGACCGGTTCTCCGCGTACGACCCCGGTTCTGACTTCCAGTCCCACGACCCGACCTACACGGTCGTGCAGTCCACGTCCGATAGCCAGGCCCGCAAGCTCCACAAGCTGCTGTCGAAGGACCCGCAGGCACTCTCGACGATCCAGTGGAGCAAGCTGCCCGAGTGGTTGAAATCCAAGGGTGTGGCTTCTAAGACCAACCATTCCGTCTACCGCTGAGGAGCCGATGCGACGACTTGCCCACACGTTACTGCGAGCCACCGCGATCCGCGTTGAAGCAGCGGCCATCATGGCCTCTCCGGAGATGCAGGCGTTCCAGCGCGTAGCCGGCTTGGTCGACCACGCCCACCGTGAGCTAGAGCTGGCTGGCTTGTTCGACCCAAGTTCCGACTACGACGGTGCGTTGGGCCACGCGGTCATGGACCTCGTGAAGCTCTTCAGCCAGCAGGGCCATTCCGGTTATTCGGCCTCGATGGTCAGCGAATTGTTCAACCAACTAAGCCACTACAAGGCATTGACGCCGTGCGACCATACGAATCCCGACCAGGTCCAAGATGTCGGCAGCCCGACTATGCAATGCCGGCGTGTGCCCAGCCATCTCAGCAACGATGGTGGGCAAACGTGGTTCGACATCGACGACCCTGAGGATATCGCCCGTGAACAAGAGCGACGCCTTCAGCAGCAACAGGCGGTCAGCATCGTCAACCCCATGTTGGCCCACTTGGCCAACGGCCTGGAGCTACTCCGGAAGGCTGAGGCGGCCAGTCAGCCACTCGTGGCCGATGAACCGGCGCCGGCACCCCTGGCCGTCAAGCTGGCGGCCACCGAGACCCTCGAATCCTTGTTGAAGGACGTCTCGGACCCCCCTG
>JANXQG010000395.1 GCA_025356915.1 Planctomycetota bacterium
GGAAGCCTTGCACGCGGTTGGAGGGCGAACCGAGCACGGCACACATTGCCGGCGGCACCAGCACGTGCGAAACCAACACGGAGAAGTTCGGCAGTCCCAACCGCGACGCCTGTACCACGGACATGGCGTTGGCTGGCGCGGTCGTTTCAAAACCGACGCCAAAAAATACAACTTGCCTGCCTGGATTTTTCTGGGCCAAGGTGACGGCGTCCATGGGCGAGTAGACGATTCGCACGTCGCCCCCTTCCGACTTCACCGTGAAGAGATCCTTCGTCGAGCCAGGCACCCGCAGCATATCGCCGAACGAGCAGAAGATCACGTCCGGCCGTGCGGCGATGGCCAACGCCCGATCAATCATCTCCATCGGCGTGACACAGACCGGGCAGCCTGGGCCGTGGATCAGGTTGATCTCCGGCGGTAACATCTCATCCAGCCCAAAGCGAAGGATGGCGTGGGTTTGCCCCCCGCAGACCTCCATGATATTCCACGGCCGGGTCGTCATCCGAGCAATGGCCGCTGCCAACTGTTTGGCGGCATCGGCATTTCGATATTCGTCGAGGTACTTCATGGCATCCGCTCTGGTCGTTTGTTGATGGTGGCCCGGAAGTCTCTCCTCACGGAACTCTGGCCTCTTACTCGCGATGAACTCCTACGATTCGCTCCGTTTCCCCCACGTCCAGGGACATCTGGTCCGTGAGCTGGCTAGCGGAGTCGAATCGTTGAACGTCTCTCAAGCGGGCCAAGAAATCAACCTCAATCGGCCGACCGTAGAGGTCGCCGTGGTAGTCCAAGAGGAATGCCTCGACCTTTGGTTCCGATTCGTCAAAGGTCGGATTGCTACCCAGACTCATCGCAGTCGCGTACGAGCGGCCGTCGATCCAGGCCAGACCGGCGTAGATTCCTTCACCGGGTAAGAGGGTGTCGATCTCGCCGACGTTGGCCGTTGGATACCCGAGCTTATTTCCGCGGCCCTGGCCATGGACCACCTTCCCACGAATCCTGTAAGGCCGGGTGAGCAGTTGGGATGCCTCTGCAACCTGGCCGGCGGAAATCAACGTCCGTACGCGGGAACTGGAAACCACTTGGCCCCCCATTTGTACCGGATCGACCACTTCCAAGGGAATGCCCGAGTGCTGGCAGAACTGACCAAGAACCTCGATATTGCCGCCGCGATCGTGGCCGAAGAAGAAGTTTTGTCCTTCAACCAGCCCTCGCGCACGAAGCTGGCCCAGGATGATGCGATCAAAGAACTCACCGGCGGTGAGTGCCAACAAGGACAGATCGGTCGGATAGGCCACGATGGCATCGACTCCCAGTTCGTGCAACAAGCACGCCTTCCGCTCGGTCCAACTTAGCGGCGTGGGAGCCTGTAGGGGACGCAAGAGCCGGACCGGATGCGGATCGAAGGTAAGAACGACGGCACGAACATTTTGATGTCCGGCCATGTCCAGGAGACGCCCGGCAATGCTGGCGTGACCCCGGTGTACCCCGTCGAAATTTCCGATCGACACAACGCCGCCACGAAATCGTTCCGGCAGGTCATCTAAGTGACGGTAGAGGGCCGGCATCAGTTCACTCGCCGGGATCGCGTAGCACCGGCTCCATCACCTTGGTGTTGCGGTCGATTGCAAGCACAATAGTTCGCTGCTCGGCCCCATCGCCGCTATTGGCCACGACAGGCAACACATGACGGTGATCGGGCAGGCTGAAACGGACGGCGAAGCTGCCATCGGGCCGCAGGCGGACCGGTTCGCCGCGGAGGGTTACGCGGGCGTCGGGTTGGGTGACGCCATGGACGATCAGCTCGGCATCGACCTGGAAGCGAAAGTTCTGCTTCGATGCAGCCGCCCCCCGACCGAACTGCGCTAATAGCGAGTCGCCCATGGGCCGGTGCATCTGTTCCTCGAATATATCCTTCAGGTCGCCATTAGCCCCTTGCTCGGTGGAGCCGGCGGTCATGGCGTAAACTCGGTCGCACTCCTTGGCTACCTCGGACCAGTTGCGGTCAAAGGTGTCGGCCGAGCCGGGTGTGGGAGTACTCACAACATTGCTGCGGCCGAGGCAATAGAATCGGTTGCCGGGAGCCATGTAGCCGATTTCCACTTGGTAGCTCTTGGGCGGATTCTGCACGTCGATGTACCAATTGTTCACGCCGCCGTGGATTTCAACGTCGCGTACCACCTTTCGCGAGGCACTGGTCGTACCGTTGCGGCTGACTTCGTGGAGACGCAGCACCGGTCGGGCAGCATGCCAATGCGGCCCCATCGCCACTTGCGCTCGCTGAATGCTCCGCCGGCTCAATTCCCAATAGGCGTGCAGCCAATAGGGATCGCGAACCATCACTACCAGCCGGTCTTTGACGACGTTCCGCCCATCTTCCACGCCGTGGAACACTAGATCTTTCGCCTCAGCTAAGCGGGCCTTGATCTGCTGTAACCGAAGCTCATCTTTGGCACTGCGAGGCTTCGGCCCCTTTTCAATCAATTTTTTATCTTCCAGCAATGCCTGCTTTTCGATCGCCTCAAGGGGAACCGAGGTTCCATTTTGACTTACAGATGATTTCGGCAACTTTTCCGGAACGCCCGTCGGCTTTCCTAGTAAGGCGGTCGAGCCATTCTTCGTGTGCAACCCGTCCTTGGATTGGCCGTTGGTCAACGCGACCTTGTCGGGAATCACCGCAGAGCCATTCTTGGATTGGCCGTTGGTCGAGTGGCCATTCTTGCAGGAAATAGCATTGCGTTTTGCCGCAACCTTCTTGGCCTGCCGCACGAGGGCATGCACCAGATCATCCTTGCGCATGTCACGCCAGCCAAGAACTTTGTGCTTCTTGGCCATTTCTGCCAGTTCTTTGACTGTTCGATTCTTGAAATCTACTGGGCTACTCACGGGCTATACCTCCGTTGTTCGGCTTCCTCGCGATCCACCACCGCGGGTGGTCGGCAAACCGGTCGTCGCTCCGGGCGTCCATCTTCCTTATCGAGTCGCATACTGTATTCCTGTTTCCGCCACATGGCAGGCCCCCCAATGCATTTCTGCGAGATGATTGGGTTGAGACGGAAACCTCTCATACCAGAATTATACTAAGAAAGCCAAGTTTACGCAATCAGTGGAAAATGCGATAAGCAAGGGATTGGACGGATATTCAATACTTAAATCTTTATAAAGAAAGCACTTATGTTTTTGACAATATTCTTAGCGGATTGTGAACATTACTGAATACCCACCATATTGGGGCCCTTCCTGCCAGAGTAATTCGCCGCAAAGTCATGTTTCTCTTTGCTATACTATGAATATGACGAAAGACACCTCCGATGATCGTTCGCCTATTGCCCGTGCGATCGAGTGGTCGGCCCGGCTGATGACGATCGGATTGGAAATGGCACTTCCGGCCGCCGGTGGGTATTGGCTCGATCTTCGCATCGGTACGTTACCTGCATTTGTCACCCTGGGGGCGATGTTGGGTTTTGTCGCGGGTATGTTTCATCTCCTACAGATTGCGCGACAGGGATCCAAGTAAATTCTTCTGCCAGGGAGCGCGATGCACCACTTGACACTAAACATTTTCACCGATATGCTTATTTGATTACCAAGCTCACTAAGTCATGCTCTGACAAGATTTTGGAGTGTCTCGGCCCAACTATATGGTCCGGGAGGAGTGAGAACTATTGCCTAAGAATGCCTGACACGGCCCAGTTCGTGACGACCTGAATTGACAGGAATCTCCGGGTGGGGTCAGGAATTCTCAAGCCGGGGAAGTGACAATCGATGGATTCTAGCGAACTGCTCCGGATAGTGGACACGATCCACCGCGACAAGAATCTTGAAAAAGAAGTCGTCTTCGAGCTCATCGAAGCCGCGTTGATCTCTGCTGCCAAAAAGCACTACGGCGAAGAAGAAGATATTCAAATCAAAGTCGATCGCCAGAGTGGAGCGATCGCGGGGACGCATAATGGTACTCCCATGGCTCCCGAAGAGATGGCCGAGCGCATTGGTGCACAGACAGCCAAGCAGGTGATGATCCAGAAGATTCGTGAGGCCGAGCGAGATTACCTTTTCCGCGAATACGATGAATTGAAAGGGCAACTCGTCACCGGTACGATCCAGCGTTACGAAGGCGGTGCGGCCACGGTATCCTTGCAGAATGTTGAAGCGATTCTACCCCGCGGCGAGCAGATCCCGGGCGAATCGCACCATGCCAACGAGCGTGTACGAGCGACGGTCTATGAGGTCCGCAAGGTCGGCAGCCGCGTGAAGGTAATCCTCAGCCGCACCAAGCCTCAGCTTGTGCAGCGGATGTTCGAGCAGGAAATACCCGAGGTTGCCGAGGGCGTAATCGAGATCCGCTCCATCGCACGCGAGCCTGGCTATCGCACGAAGATTGCGGTCACCAGCATGGACCAGCGGGTCGATTGCGTGGGTGCATGCGTGGGTGTCCGCGGCAACCGCATTAAAAATATCGTGGATGAACTCTCGGGCGAACGGATCGACATCGTCCGTTGGAGCGACGACCGCCAGGTATTGATTCCCAATGCCCTACAGCCGGCGGAGGTCGAAGAGGTAATTCTTTGTCAGATGCTCGGCCGCGCCATCGTGTTGGTGCGAGAAGATCAGCTATCGCTGGCTATCGGCAAGCGCGGACAGAACGTCCGTTTGGCGAGTAAACTTTGCGGTTGGGATATCGAAATCATGACCCGCGATGAGTTGGACGAGCAGATCGAGCGGGCTGTGACGGGCTTTTCGTCGATGGAAGGCATGGAGTCCGAGTTGGCCGAGAAGTTGGTCGGTGAAGGCTTTTTGTCGTATGACGATCTTTCGATTATTGAGCCTGACGCGTTAATGGAAATGGGCGGGCTTAGCGAAGAGCAGGCCACGCTTATTGTACAGCAAGCCGAAGGCAAGGCCGAGGAAGCCGAGAAGGTCGCAGTCGAACAGCGCCGCCAGCGGCGCGAAACGGATCGTGCCGAGTCGACTGCCGAGTTGAACAAAGAAAGCGGCGTCGGCGAAAGCAAGGAAGGCGAGACTGCCGTGGCCTTACAGACTGAAGACGAACCATCCGATGCTGCCGTTGAGCCGATTGTGGAGCAGGTCGAGGGCAGCAGCGTTTCATCCGTCGTCGCCGAAGAGGTTTCTCCCACCGATCACTCCGGCGACGGCGATCATCGTGAGAATACTTGAGTACCGCATCCCCAAGCAAGAGGCCCGTTTTGCCCATCCGTATTTACGCTCTCGCCAAAGAGCTCCAGATCGACAATAAGAAGTTGGTCGATGTCTGCACCCGTGCAGGCATCACGGGCAAGGGGTCTGCGCTGGCCAGCTTGACGGACGAAGAAATCGTTCGCCTCAAAGCGTTCATGGCCGGGGGAAAAAGCGGGAAAGGCGGGAAAGCCGGCGGTGCCGCTCCCGCAAAACTGGCCGAAGCCGAAGCAGGCCGAAGCATTCGCCGCGAAGACTACATTGCCCCCATGGGGGCAGTCGCTGGTACCAAGGTTCCTTTGTTGCCCCCCAGGCAGGACAAGCCGCCTTTGCAGCGGAAGAAGCCCGAGGAAACCGCTCTACCCATTCGTCCTGCGGTCATCGTTCCGCTCGGTGCTGGCGAGTCGGCAGTGCCACTTGTTCGCCCTACGGTTGTTGTTCCGCTAGATGCCGGCAAGCCGGTCTCATCACTCGTTCCGCCCGTTGCACTAGCGGGCACAGTCGAGCAGGCACCCGTTGATTTGCCGGCACCCGTTCCGGCATCAGTTGCGCCGGAAAGCATGAAGTCGGCCGCCGCTGCCCAGGAGACGAAGGTGCCCGTGAAGTCCTCGGTAGCCGCGGGGCCGGCGTCGCCCATTCCTCCACGGGCTTCCGTGGGTCCGGTCCCGCCAAGGATGTCGCAACGTACGCCGACGTCGCGCCCGCTGGAAAGGCTGTTGGGCAAGCGCACGCAAGACAACAAGCCGGGTGTGAAAAATCCGGGCGAAAAGTCCACGCCCACGATGCACCTGGCTCCCATGCCGGCGCAGTCCAAGACGATCGCCAAGAACAAGCCCAAGGAACCGGCACCGCAGAAGCCCGACATCAAGCTCCCCCCCGACGCCATTCGCGCCAGCAAGGCTGGCCGCACGCCGCTTTCCGAGCATTTGCGCAAGCACGAAGAAAAGAAGATTCGCGACGATTTGGCCGCAAAGAAAGGCTCGTCCCGCTTGGGTGCCCCAGAGGCTGGCCAGGTCGATGCTGCACCCTCGGGACTTGCTGGCGGAAAAGATCGTCCGCGCCGAGCACCTGCTAGGCCCGCAACGGCCTCGGGAGAACGCGAAGGCACCGGGCCAGCGTCTTTGGGCGGCCGCGAGCAGCGGCAGGCGAAGCGCAAGCGATCGACCACAGTGAAGCGACGCGGCGGTGAGGATGAAGATTCCGGATCCTCGCGCCGGAGCCGCGTTCGTCGAACCGGCACCAACACGTCCGCACCCCGAAAAGGCAAAGTTGTCTTGGAACTGCCCTGTACCGTCCGCTCCTTTGCGGAGGCCACGGGAGTTCCTGCGGGAAAGATCCTTGGCAAGCTGATGGCGATGGGGATCATGAGCAACATTGTAGCCAGCCTCGATGCGGAGACGGCCGAACTCCTGGCCGTGGAGTTGGGAATCGAGGCCGACATCCGCCGCGAGGTCTCGCTGGAACAAAAGATGCTAGAGACGGCCGACCTAACCGATCCACCCGAGTCGCTCAAGTTTCGCCCGCCAATCGTCACCTTCCTCGGTCACGTCGATCATGGGAAGACGTCGTTGTTGGACCGGATCATAGGGTTGGATGTCGCTGCGCACGAAAAAGGTGGTATCACGCAGCATATCCGCGCTTATAAGGTCGATAAGGACGGCCGCGCCGTTACCTTCGTCGACACGCCCGGGCACGAGGCATTCACTGAAATGCGTGCCCGCGGGGCCAACGTAACCGACATCGCCGTGCTGGTCGTCGCCGCCGACGACGGCGTCATGCCGCAGACGGAGGAGGCCATCAGCCACGCCCGCGCGGCGGGCGTGCCAATCGTTGTTGCCTTGAATAAGATCGACCTACCGGGTGTGAATATCGAACACATCTACCAGCAGCTTGCAACCAACGAACTGCTGCCCAGCGAATGGGGCGGCGAAACGGAAGTCGTGAAGACCAGTGCGACCAAGAACACGGGCATGGACGACCTGCTTGTCACCCTGCTCACCGTGGCCGAACTGCACGAGTACAAGGCCAACCCCGCCCGCCCTGCCCGCGGTACCTGCCTCGAGGCCGAGATGCATGAAGATCGGGGCGTAATCGCCAAGCTTATCGTGCAAAATGGCACACTCCGGCCCGGCGACATCGTCGTCTGCGGCGGGGCCTACGGCCGCGTTAAGGCAATGTATGACACGCTCGATCCGCGCAAAAAGTACGACGAAGCCGGCCCCTCGATGCCCGTGAACGTCACCGGTCTGAACGTAGCCCCTGGGGCTGGCGACCGATTCTATGTGATGCCCGATATTTCCGAGGCCCGTGCCCTGGCCGATGATCGCTTGCAAACCGCGCGGCAGCGCGATCTCAGCGGTAGCAGTCGCGAGCACGTGACATTGGAGAACCTCTTCGAGCGGCTCGGGCAGATGGATGATTTACAGACGCTGAACATCATTCTGCGAGCCGATGTTCGCGGTTCGATCGAGGCCATTCGCAAGGAACTCACCAAGCTCGCGCATCCCGAGGTGCAGATCCGAATCCTCCAGGCGACCGTGGGCGGTATCACCGAGGCCGACGTCCACTTGGCCGACGCCTCCGATGCGGTGATTATCGGTTTCAACGTCGTGCCCGACGAAAATGCCCGCGTTCTCGCCGAAAGCCGCGGCGTGCAGATCCGCCGCTACGACATCATCTACCAAGTCACGGGTGATTTGAAGGCCGCCATGGAAGGCATGCTTCGCCCGGAGAAGCACGAGAAAGAACTCGGCCGTGCCCTGGTGCAGCAGTTGTTCCACATCAGCCGCATTGGCACGGCAGCGGGCTGCCGCGTATTGGCCGGCACGATCACCCGCGACTCCCGTGTCCGCGTGATCCGCGAGAGCCGCGTCATTGGCGATTATGCGCTCGATTCGCTGCGGCGCGTAAAGGACGAAGCCCGCGAGGTCCGAGAGGGCCTGGAGTGTGGCATCAAGCTAGCCGGCTACAACGACATTAAGGAAGGCGATGTCCTGGAGGCATACAAGATCGAGGAGGTCAAGCGAACCTTCTCCGAGTCAGCAGCCACCTAGATAAGGCAGATAAACCATGTCATCGCGACGCGTTCAGAAAGTTGCCGAAGCCATCCGGGAAGTGGTCAGTATGTCGATACTGACCGAATTGCAGGATCCCCGCGTTCGCAACGTCACCGTCACCAGCGTTGAAGCATCCGGCGATCTTCGCTACGCCAAGGTGATGGTTTCGGTCATGGGTGACGAAACCCGCCAGAACCTGACTCTTCACGGTCTGCAAAGTGCAGCCGGATTCCTCCAGTCCAAGATCGCTGAACGGGTTGATCTCCGCTACACGCCGCGGCTTTCGTTCGTTCTGGACCAGGGCGTGAAGCATTCCATCGCCATAGCCCAGATCCTCCGCGAGGTCTTGCCAAGTGAAAAGTCCGAGGCAGATGCTGAGGCTGCTTCCGGCGAGCAGAGCCTTCCCTCCGACGAAGATGGCATCAGAAGTATCTCGCCGCAGGAGGAGCCGGTCGATCCGTCGCTCCCGTCCGACCCCAGCCCGCATACCCAAACCTGACTCTTGCAACCCGAACGGTTACTCGCATGGCTTCTGTCAGTCGTACGGCCTTATTTGGCAAGATCCACAAGATTCTGAAAAAGTACCACAAGCCTGTATCACCGCCCGCGGAGCGTACGGTGCTGGAGCATCTGCTCTTTGCCTGCGTGCTGGAAGACGCGCGCTACGAGCTGGCTGAAGAGGCATTTGCCGCGCTGAGGCACACATTCTACGACTGGAATGAAGTCCGCGTGACTTCGATTTCCGAATTGTCAGAAATAATGTCTGCCATTCCCAATCCTCGCTCGGCCGCCAACCGGATCAAGCGAGTGTTGCACAGCATTTTTGAGGAACTCTACTGCTTCGATCTGGAAGAAAAGCGGAAGAACAACTTGGGCCCCACGGTCAAGTGGCTCGAGAAGATGGACGGCACGACCAAGTTTGTCGTGGCCTATGTGGTCCAGTCCGCGTTGGGCGGTCATAGCATTCCGGTCGATGCGGGCACGCTGGCCGCGTTCCGCGTCTTGGACCTGTTGACCGACAAGGAATTGGCCGTCGGCGAAGTGCCGGGCATGGAACGGGCCGTCAGCAAGAGCAAGGGCGTGGAGTTTGGTTCGCTGGTGCATCAGCTCGGTGCAGATTACTTGGCCAATCCATTTTCACCCCAGGTTCGCGAGATCCTCTTGGCCATTGACCCCGAGGCTTCAAAGCGGTTTCCCCAGCCTCGTGAACCTCGACCTGAGCCACCACATGCTGCCGAAGTCGCTTCGCCACATCCTGTTACCACGGGGCGCAAGAAGAAGACCGAAGCCGCAGTAATCGGGCCCGTCGTGCCCGAAGGCAACACCGCCGAAAGCAATACGGACGAGATGAAACCAGCCGAAGCGAAAAAGGTGGTTGGCTCCGCGAGTACAAAAGCGGCCGAATCCGCAAGCGAGTCGTCGGCCTCGGAGAAACAGCACGTCAAGCCTCGGAAGGCTGAAAAGGCCGAGAAAGCTGAAAAGCATTCCCAGGCCGAAAAAGCTGAGAAACACGAAAAGCGATCCGCAGAGGCGTCAAACACCCCATCCGTCTCGGACGGCCTCGGCAAACGCAAACCTCGGTAGGAGTGATGTTCTCAGCAATTATCTTTGCCATGACCGCGGGTACGCTGCTTGTAATTCCCGGGGTCTCTGAGCTCGACGACTTGCCCGCTCCATTCGTTGCGGTCAAAGCTCGCAATGAGGCCGAGGTTGATCGCATTGAGGCGTTGGCCCATTTTGCCGCCGGACGTACCTTTCAGCAACGTGGCGATTTTGACCAAGCCGTGCGGCAATACGCCCGCGCCGATCGTTTGGACCCTGAGGCCACAACAGCCCGCAGCAACCTGGTCGCCGCTGCGGTCCAGGAGAAGCAGTTTCCCTTGGCTGTGCGTTATGCGCTGAAAGGCGTCGATCCGCAGGAGGTCGGGAATTTGTACTTGGGCCGACTGGCGATCTATCTGACCGAACAGGGCGATTTGGCGCACGCCATCAAGCTTTACGAAAAGGCCCTGGCCGTCTCGCATGCGAAGGGTG
>JANXQG010000420.1 GCA_025356915.1 Planctomycetota bacterium
GTAATGGTGGCATCCTTCGCCCGCCGGTCCGTGAGAGATTGCTGAAACTGCGAGCCAGGCCGGAATGCCAACATCAATCGCATCCGCTAGAATGGGTAGAGGTGTAAGTTCACTCGGTTATGAAGGATTCCCTGATATGCGAAATCGAGCTCGTTTGTCCATGGTCATTCTTACCGCTGGAATAGCAGGTATAATCTTCTTTGTTGCCGGCACCGCCATGGCGGTTACCCCTGCTCAGCAGCAGAAAGCGGATGCATCCAATGCGAAGAAGGCGGCTAGTGCCACGAAGGCGGCCGAAGAAAAGGCTGCCGCGTCGAAATCGGGTGTGGTGCAACTAAACGCGACCATCAAGTCAACCCAGAAGGAGGTGGACGAGGCGATCAAGGCCCTCAAGACGCTGGAGGACGAAGTTGTCAACAGCCAATCGGCCGATTCCGATTTCGGCAAGGCCCGGGATGAATTCCTCGCGGCCGAAAAGAAGTATCAGGACGCCGTCAAATCTGTCAAGGAGAGCGATGCTTACAAAGATCGGCTGGCCAAAGCTCGCGAGTCGGACGACGCGGCAGCTGCGATGCGAGCCGTGAAAAAAGAGTTTGACGCGATGCCTGAAATTGATGATTCGCGGACAGCGTTCTTGGAGATCAAGGCGAAGTATGAACCGCTGCGGACCCAATTCCTAGAGGCTGACAGCAAATGGATTGACGCCAACAAGGATATCAAGGACAAAAAGAAGGCTCTGGAGGACGCCAAGCACCAGTTTACCGAGGCCAATGCAGCCGCCAATAAGGCCAAGGCCGACGCACGAAAAGCCGAGCGGGCTGCTGCCGCCGCCGCTGTAGCTGCCGCCGCCCAAAAAGCCATGCTAGAGGCCCAAAAGCAAATGCTAGAGCAACAGAAAAGGCAACAGAAACAGCAAAGGCGCCGGTAAGGGCCGGTTCTATTTACACCCCGTGATATGTTGCGTAGCAACGCGGCGTTTCCCAAAGCCGCACCTCAACCACCGGAAAACCCTTGGCGGCCGTAATATCGAAGATCAATTTCGCGATGTTCTCGGCCGTGGGATTGTCGTCCATGAGATACACCGGTTCGTTGAGCTTCTTCAGCAACTCGACCGCCGGATCGTGACGGCAGAGAATCATGCGGTGGTCCAGGTTGTCATCGACCCAGCCATTCATCACCGCCTTGATATCGCCGAAGTCGAGCACCATCCCCAGGTTGTCGAGCGTGGATGACTCCAAAGTGATTAGAGCCTTGCCGTTGTGGCCGTGAAGGTGCCTGCACTTGCCTTCGTAGTTCAATAAGCGGTGTCCGTAGCAGAAATCGATTTCGCGGGTTACGTGGAACATAGTCGTGAGGGGGGGGGGATTTAATAATCCGTCTGAACGGAATTAATTCCGTTCTAAGGCAGTTGCTTGTGGAGAGGCTCTGAGCGAGTATTCTACCCAGTATTAGGCGTTTTGTCACCTTGAGCAGACTATGAATTGGGAAGACTATGAATAATCCGAGCTAAACAGCGCGGCGCGGGATTCCGTGATAGAACGACGGGATTCCGTGAACGCCCCCCGGCACTCGATCGGGGGACGGTTTGGAAATGAATTCGCAACTTGTTGCTATTCATTGAGTTGCGATTGCCTTGCCGATTCCGACATGGGTTGGAATGTTTCTTGCTGTGGAACTTATCGTCCGATAAGTAGAGGGGCGTTTGTTGTTTGCTTCCGGTTATAGGTGCAGAATTAGGGTGAAACGAGCCCCACCAAAAGCGGACCGTAACAGAATTGATGGGGCTCGCTGCGCTCTCCCCACCCTAAAATTTCTCGCATTCCGCACCTAGAACCGGAGGAGCCTGTTTGTATAACGTAGCCTTGTACCGGGTCTTGAAACAGCATCTTCACTAAGCGGTTGCAACAACAGGGAATCATCATGACTTTGGAGGCAAAGTGTCTGGAGTGCCAGGAGGCTACCGAAGAGGAGCTTCTAGCTCGTCTCGATGAGGTTCTGGCACAGTATGTGGAGGTTCCCGGGGCACTAATTCCGGTGCTTCAAATTGCCCAGGCCATGTTCGGCTATCTACCGGAAACCGCCCTGCGAAAAATCAGTGTGGCCTTGAGCAAACCGTACAGCGAAGTGGCCGGAGTGGTTGGCTTCTACTCGTTCTTTACGACCGTGCCGCGAGGCAAGCACTTGGTACGGGTCTGTCTGGGGACGGCCTGCTATGTTCGCGGTGGCAAGCAGGTGCTCTCCGCCCTCCGCGACCTGCTGCGGATCGAAGTCGGCGAGACCACGCCGGATCGGCAATTCTCGCTCGACGTTGGCCGCTGCTTCGGAGCCTGTGGTCTGGCTCCGGTGATCATGGTCGATGACGACGTGCATCAGCGAGTCAAGCCGACGCGCTTGGGGCGAATTCTCGACAAATATCGCCAGACAGAGGGGGACGCGTCGGCCAATGACAGCCCTGCGGACTCCATCACAGGAGAAGACTCATGAGCCAGATCATTGCCACGCCGAAGCAACTGAGCGAACTTCGCGACCGCGTCCGGGCTGAGCAGGCTGCCAAGAAGGCTGCCGGTCACAAGCAGGTTCGCATCTGCATGGGAGCGGGCTGCATCGCCTCGGGCGCCGAGCAGATCAAACAGTCGATCGAAGCGGAATTGGAACGAAGCGGCGTCCAGAACGGAGTGTCGGTCATCGGCACCGGCTGCTTAGGCCCATGTTCCGCTGGCCCAACACTGATGATCGACGACGTCTTCTATGAGAACGTCAAGCCGCAAGACGGTAGCGCCCTGGTCAACGAACACGTCCTCCGTGGGCAGATTGTTTCGCGGCTTACGCATCGCCGACCCGATGGCCGCAAGGTGGCTAACGCGGCCGAGATGGATTTCTTCAAGCGGCAGACCAAGATTGTGCTGCGCAACTGTGGCGTCATCGACCCGCAGCGGATTGAAGACTACATTGCCCGCGACGGCTATCAGGCCCTAGCCAGAGTCGTCACGAACAATCTTCCCAACGAAGTCATCGAAACGATGCGGGTTTCCGGCCTCCGCGGCCGCGGAGGCGCCGGTTTCCCCACCTGGCGGAAGTGGAAACTGACGCGCGAGTCGGCGGGGGACGCCAAGTTCGCCATCTGTAATGCCGACGAAGGCGATCCCGGGGCATTCATGGATCGTAGCGTGTTGGAAGGTGATCCGCACAGCGTACTCGAAGGCATGGCTATTGCCGCCCACACGATCGGTGCCTCGCGTGGCTATATTTATGTGCGAGCAGAATACCCGCTGGCCGTCGAACGGTTAAAGATTGCCATCGCTCAGGCCCAAGAACGGGGCATTTTGGGCAAGAATATCTTTGGCTCCGGTTTTGATTTCGACCTGGAGATCCGTATGGGTTCCGGGGCGTTTGTCTGCGGTGAAGAAACGGCCCTGATGACCTCAATCGAAGGTAATCGCGGTGAGCCTCGCCCTCGCCCGCCGTTTCCGGCCCAGCAGGGTTTATGGGGCAAGCCGACGTTGCTGAACAATGTCGAGACCTATGCCAACGTGCCGGCGATCATTCTCAATGGCGGTGCGTGGTATGCCAGCTACGGCACGGAAAAGAGCCGTGGCACCAAGGTTTTGGCACTGGCTGGCGCGATCAAAAATTCCGGCTTGGTGGAAGTGCCTGTCGGCATGCCGCTGGGCGATTTGATCTATGACGTGGGCGGCGGCACTTCGTCGGGCAAGGAGTTCAAGGCCGCGCAGATCGGCGGGCCTTCTGGCGGCTGCATTCCCAAGCAGCACTTGAATGTGCTGCTGGATTATGAGTCGCTCGCGGAACTCGGTGCGATCATGGGCTCCGGCGGCCTGATCGTCATGGACGAAGACAGCTGCATGGTCGACGTCGCCCGCTTCTTCATTGAATTCGTACAAGAAGAATCGTGCGGCAAGTGCGTTCCTTGCCGCGTCGGTACGAAGCGGATGTTGGAGATACTAAACCGTATCTGCGAAGGGCAGGGTGAGGAGGCCGACGTCGAACGGCTCATCGACTTGGGCGAGATGATCAAGGACACTTCGCTCTGCGGCCTTGGCCAAACCGCGCCCAATCCAGTACTCTCGACCATTCGCCACTTTGGCCATGAATACATCGAGCACATCCGCGACAAGCATTGTCGCGCAGGCGTTTGTTCCTCACTGGTTTATGCCCCATGCTCCAGCGCCTGTCCGGCGAATGTCGATATCCCCGGTTACGTCTCGCTGATTGGTGAGAAGCGTTACGCCGAGGCGTTGCGGCTGCACCGTGAGAAGAACCCGCTGGCGGCGATTTGCTCGCGGGTCTGCTTCCACACTTGCGAGGACAAGTGCAGGCGGAGCACACTCGATGCCCCCGTTTCGATCCGCGGCATCAAGCGATTCATGGTCGATCAGGAAGTGACGATCCAACTGCCCGAGGTCCGCGAGAACCCTGCCAATGCGAAGAGAAAAATCGCCATCGTCGGTGCTGGCCCGGCCGGTCTGTCGTGCGCCTACTTCCTCGCCCGGCTGGGCTACCGGCCGATGGTTTTCGAGAGTGAACCGCGACCCGGCGGAATGCTCGTGCAGGCTATTCCGGCATATCGTTTACCCCGCGAGATCGTGGCCCGCGAGGTCCGCATGATCGAGCGGATGGGCGTGGACATCCAGACGAACATGTCGCTGGGACGCGACTTTACGCTCAAGTCGCTCCGCGGCCAGGGCTATGAGGCCGTGTTTTTGGGCGTCGGCGCACCGATCGGCGTCGGCCTGGGCATTCCGGGCGAAAATGCCGAAGGGATCACCGACGCGCTCTCCTTCCTGCGGACGTATAATCTCCGCGGCTCCGTGCCGGTGGGCAAGCATGTTGTCGTGATCGGCGGTGGCAATTCCGCCATCGATGCGGCCAGGACGGCCGTGCGGTTGGGGGCCGAGTCGGTCACTGTGGTCTATCGCCGCAGCCGCGACGTGATGCCAGCCTACAAAGAAGAGATTGAAGAGGCCGAACACGAAGGCGTGACGCTGAAACTGCTGACCGCGCCGGTCGAGGTTATTGTGGCAGGCCGCTGCGTGGCAGGCATCAAGTGCCAGCCAATGCGGCTCGGTGAGTTCGACCGCTCCGGCCGCCGCCGGCCTGAAGAAGGCGGTGACACGTTCGTCATTCCGGCCGACCATATTCTCGTGGCCATCGGGCAGACGTTGGACCTTAAGGGTATTTCTGGCGGATTCTCGCTGGAGACTCGGCAGCGCGATTTCGTGCAAGTGAACCCCGTCACCGGCCAGACCTCGGAGAAATGGATTTTTTCTGGCGGCGACGCCGTCAGCGGGCCGTCGTCGGTGGTCGAGGCCGTGGCCGCGGGCGAGCGGGCGGCCGTGGGAATTGATCAGTATTTGACCGGGCGGATCCACGCCTTCTGGCGTGAGACCCACGAGGTCGATACCTTCTTCAATCCCGATGCTGAACCGATCGATGCGCCGCGCGAGAAGCTTGACCTGATTTCGGTCGAGCGGCGCCGAGAGAATTTCGACGAGGTTGAGCTTCCCTGGCGCGAATCCGTTGCCGTTTGCCAAGCCAAGCGTTGCCTACGCTGCGACTACGGCCGCCGAGGAACGGAAGAACATGTACAATAAGTAATTCCAGGAGCTTTGTGAGCGAGTTTCTCTTGGTGGGACTCGTTTCACTCGGCCCCATACGAACCAACTTAAGGATTTTGGGTATCATTGTCCAATTTGGGATCTTTGTATCCCGAAGGGATTCTG
>JANXQG010000428.1 GCA_025356915.1 Planctomycetota bacterium
TCGAGTATCTGCCGCAGCGTCTCCGCATCCTTATGCACGCCGAAGAACAATACCCGCACCTTCTCGGAGAGAAATGCGTCATCCGCCCAGCCCCCGATCGCCGATTTCGCTTGCGTCCTTTCTTTCCGCGAGCTTCCTGCCTCTGCCTCCCCAAGCAATGTCAATCCGTGGGCCTTATTAACCACGGCCCGCCCACCCACCCGGCTGTTGTGAAGGTTGTAGCACCGAGGATTTGGAATAGTCCTCATCGCGCCTCGATTGCGTCCGCTTCAACGGCGTGCTTCGCCAATTTTGAGTTTCAGGTATGGCTGCATCAATCGCAGTAAGAGCCAATAGATGCCCGAACCAAGGGCGATCCCTAGAATGTTTTCCATGCCGTCCATGACTCGGGCAGAACGGTGGGGAACAAAAAGTTGCAGCGATTCCGTAACGATGCCGTACAACACAAGGAAAACGATCATCTGCCAGCAGGGACGTTTCGGCCACCGTGTTGCATTCGCCAGAAAACCCAAATTCGTGAACGCAATCAAGTGTACCCCGAACTTGCCCCACGGAAAGATCGGGGCTGCATGGAGCCCAGCCATTGCGGCAGGATTGGGGACTAGAAGCAGCACGGTGAGGCATATCCAGTAGCAAATGCAGGCAAGCAGGACGACAATACGCATGAAAGAATCCTCTTGGTGTTCCGACTCAATTAGCAGACGAGATGATGATAATCCTTCTCGGCTTCCAATTCTTCAGCAGAGAATAGGAGGCCAAGGGGCATGCGTAGGATCGAATCCCTGAGATCCACCGTGGCCCAGTATTCGGGGGAACCGTGTGCAACCTCGCAGATGGTTTCGCTCATTGGCCCCACCCAGTCGTGTCAATACTCCATTCGCTATTCACGAAGTCAGGAATGACCTCGAAGCAGGCCCGCCCATCAGCCCAGTGAATCATTTCCCTAGTCTTGGCGGTCGGCGTACAGAGTCGCTTCGTGGCAGGTTCGATACCAACCCGTCCCAAATCCAAACGATCAGCATCCCAGCAAGTCTGGATCGTGATGTTAGCATCGGTTTTGCCATCGGTGTGCCCGGCACAGGCTTCATAAAGAAGATCGAATTCTTCATCAGAAAGAACTAACCACTCATCACGAAGGGCTAAAGCTAGGTTGCCGCCACGTTCCCCGTGGCCGTAATCGGTGCCTTCGTTGACACGACATGAATCGTGGAAGATGGCAAAGAGTTGCACGACTTCGAGGTTGGCTTTGGTCTCCTTGGCGAGCCGAATGCCGTTTTCCAAGACCCTTGCCCAATGGCCGACACCGTGAGTGCCATGCCAGGGCAAGAAATAATCTTCGAGAATTCGGTGGATGAGGGGTTTAAGGACGAGCATTTCCTGAGTGTTTCCAGCTAGGGACGGCTTTTCAACCTTCGTTTTTCCGCAATTCCTTTGCCTTCTCGATGGCGTGGCATCGAATCCATCGCTGGCACCAGCCGACTCACCTCGCATGGCAACTGAAGATTGGACTTTAAGTGCTTGAAAAATATCTTTAAGCCATCCTCTTGAGTCCCCTCAAAGTCATCCCCGAGGATCGCATCCCACCGCTTCATCTGCTCGTCATATTTACTCATGGTTTATTCATTCTTCTCGACTAACGATCTAATCCTGACCTCACCATTGTATCCAGAATCAGACCGTCATCCAATCGGCTTTTCACGACCGGCTGACATGCGGTACAATACTCCACAGAAAGTCATTCCCCTTGGCAACAGCAGATTGTTCCCCAGAAAATGGACGGTCAAAAATACGACCACTACCTGAATGAGTTCCAGACAAGACCCAAGGCACGACGTTGGTGGCCCAAAGCCGTCGCCACTCTTGCTGTTATTGGTGGCATCTACGGTGCAGCAATAGGATCGGCCACCAGCACGACGAATGGGGCCGTTGACGTGATTGCGGTTGCTGCCATCATCATGGCTTTGGTCTGCGGAGTTCCTGGATCACGATATGGATTCTTTTTCGGCATAGTCAATCGAATTCGGTTCGGCAGGCTGTTCGTTGGCACATTCGCAGCGATGGGCGGTGCAATCCTCGGTGGATTCTTGGGGATCGTGGTCGCAATGCCGCTAGGAGCGATCATTGGAGCTTTCGGTGGCTGGTTCTTCACTCGGGCGACTTTTCGACCCGACTTTATATCGAGACTTTTGGGTGGATTTGTGGGCATTCTGCTGGGATCGTGTATTGGAGCGACTGTCCTAGCCCTTCAACGAGATCAAGCAGCCGCCCTCATGGGAATTGCTTGGGGCACAGGGATTGGAGGCATCTCCGCCCCACTGCTCCTCCTATTGCTCATCGGGACATTGAACTTCCTGCCCCGATGGCGACCTCGATCCTAACGGGCAAGGGGGGATTGAAAAACAGGTGGTCGCTCACTTCTTTCCCCCATCAACCGTCCGTTTCTGATGAAGCAGCCATTCATAAAGGTTGGGGGTATTGTAGGCTTCAGTCCATGAATCATGCCCAGCTTCAGGATAAATGGTGAACTTTACATTGCCACCATTCTTTTCCAGGGCCTCGACCATTTTTTGCGAATTTGCGAACGGCACGGTTGGATCTTTACCACCGTGGAAAACCCAAGTAGGGATATGAGCAATTTTCTTCGCCCTAGATGGATCACCACCGCCACAAATCGGGACAATGGCGGCAAATCGATTGGGCGAATGGGCAGCCAAAGCCCAAGTGCCATAGCCACCCATACTGAGGCCGGTGACATAAATACGATCCTGATCAACCTTGTATTTCTCGGTGATCTCGTCAATTAACAAAGATAGCTTGAATGGTTCCCAGTTTTGCCCGTTGGGGCATTGGGGTGACACGACGATAAATGGGAACTGCTTGTCCCCATCAATCAATTTGGGCGGACCATGCTTCTTAACGATGTCCAGATTGTCGCCCCGCTCCCCCGCCCCGTGCAGAAAAAGCATCACGGGCCACGATTCCTTTTGGTCGTAGTCCTTCGGCAGATAGATCAAGTATTTCATCGTGACCTTGATGGTTCGGTTCAGTTCCGCTGGTTTCTGTTGGGGATCAACAGCCAAAGCCTGATTGGCGGAGAGGGCAGATAAACCGACGATCATTCCCAATACCGCACTGCGGTAAATCGTTCGCATTGGCTGTTTCCTTTCGTATTGAAACTCGTTTGGACGCTTGCAGTGATGATAACACACCGTTACCGTGCGTGTCGAGGATATGTAAGGCGTTGAAAAAACACAATACTAGTTTTATCGCCTACTTGCTATTACAATGGACCAGTCCACAATCCCCACAATCCAGAGGAGGAACAGCCATGTTGCGATCCGTAATGACCCTTGGTGTACTGTGTCTGTGTTCGTTCTTGTCCGGCCGGGGATCGGGCGAAGAGGTAAGCCCCTCGCAACTTGAGAAGCAGTTCACCACACTGCCGATGGAGGCGAGGCGATTGACTGGACCGCTATTCTGGCTCCATGGCGATGAGAGCCGCGAGCGTCTGGAGCAATACGTCGGCCGAGTAGCGGAGAGCGGCAATGGGTCGTTCACTGCTGAGTCGCGGCCGCACAACGACTGGCTCGGTGAGGGCTGGTATCGGGATCTGTCTATCTGCCTCGAGGCGGCCAAGCGGCACGACCTGAAGATGTGGATCTTCGACGAAAAGTGGTGGCCCAGCCAAGGTATCGGTGGAAAGGTGCCTCCGAAGTACGCAGCCAAGCGGCTTGTGGCCAAGGCCGTCGACGTCGACGGGCCTCGGAAATTCGAGGCCGTGGGTTACACGGGTCCACGGTACATCGCCGCCGTGGCCGGGCGAGTGACGGCTGAAGGCAAGATCGACGGCCGGTCGCTGATCGATCTCGCGCCTTATATCAGCGACGGCAAACTCGCGTGGGACGTTCCGGCGGGCAAGTGGAAGGTGATCCAGTTCAGCCACGTCCAAGGCCCATCATTGGGGCAAAGCGGGCAACTGAGCATCGACGGCGCCAGCCGCGACTGCACCGACTGGTTTATCCAGACCGTCTATCAACCGCACTATGACCGTTTTAAGGCCGACTTCGGCAAAACCATTCCCGGCTTCTTCTATGACGAGCCTGAGACCCGGGGTGACTGGGGCACCGAACTGAATGTCGTGCTGGCTGAGTGGAAGGTTGACTGGAAGAAGGCTTATGTGGCCTACAAGTTCGCACTGGTCGGCGATGAGGACAGGGCCGCGCGTTTTCAGTATCTCGACGCCTTTGCCGAGGCCTGGGGACGGGTCATGTATGGCGGCATGAGCCGCTGGTGCCGGGAGCATGGTGTCGTCTCGATGGGCCACTTCATGGAACACGGCTATCTCTATGTCCATCCTGAGTTCTGCGCGGGCGACATGATGCGACTGCAAGCCCACAGCGACATGGGCGGCATCGACCTGGTCTGCCGGCAGATGTATCCCGGCCATCGCCCGCACGACATCTATCAGACCCCCAAGCTCTGCAGTTCGATCTCGCACGCGATGAACAAGACGGACGACATTGCGATGTGCGAGATGTTCGGTGCCTATGGGCAGGACATCACCTATCCGCAGATGAAGTGGCTGACCGACCAGATGCAGGTTCGCGGCACGAACTTCATGATTCCGCATTCGTTCAATCCCCGCGCTCCCTACGACCGCGATTGTCCGCCCTACTTCTACAACGGCGGCTACGAGCCGCGCTATCCGCTTTATCGCGTCTATGCGGACTATACGAGCCGACTGACGCTAATGCTCACCGGCGGGCGGCACGTCTGCCCGACAGCCATCCTGTTCAACGGCAACCTCCGCCGCGTGGGCAAGTACGTCACCCCAGAGGACATGACCACCGCACTGCAAGACGCACAGTATGACTGCGACTGGCTGCCGATGAACGTCTTTGAAAGCATTGGGAAAATTGATGACGCGGTAGATGCCCTTGAAGTGCATAAGGAGATGTACCGTGTCATTATCGTACCACCGACCGAGGCGATCCCGTACGACACGCTGGCCAAGGTAAAGCAGTTCTTCGATGAGACCAAGGGAGTCGTGATCGGCTATGGGATATTGCCGAGCAAATCGGCCACCGTGGGACGGACAGATGCGGAAATTGTGGCGCTCACCGAGGCAATCTGGGGCAAGTTGCCGAAAGCCGGCCCGGACGCCTGCAAGACCGGCGCCAGCGGCGGCCGGTGCTATCTGCTGGCTGAGAAACCCTCGGCCCAAGAGGTTTCCGCCGTGCTGAAGGATGCCAATGTCCCGCCGGTTGTCGAGGTCCTTGAAGGCGACACGGGCGGCTGGCTCCACGTGCTGCACCGCGTGAAGTCGGGCCGCGACGTGTTCCTCATCTGCAACCAGAACCACCAGGGGCCGGCGCGGAAGTTCCAACTCCGCGTCCGCGCCGAAGGTGTTCCCGAATGCTGGGACGCGATGCGGAACGAGGTCAGCGCAATTGCCCACAAGCGTATTGGCGGCGCGGTTGAACTGGGGCTGACGCTGGAAGCCGATGAAAGCGTCCTGCTGGTCTTCCAGGAGAAGGAACGTCTCCTGCCGCCGCGGCTCTCGGAAGTCGCCGCGCAGCCCAAGGCGACGATTGCCATCACGGCCGATCCGAGCGCGCCGGCCGTGGAAGACCCCCGAATCCCTGGTGGTCGCCCGCACACCAGCAGCCCGGTCCGCAGCAACACCTTCAACGGCATCTGCGAGATCCCCTCGACGGTCGACCTGGCGAAGTGTCGTGTCTATGTTGAACTGGACCAATTCGGCCCGCCCGCCAGCAAGCTGAAGATCGCCAAGGCTCCGTCAGAGAACGCGGCCAGCATCCAGGTCAACGGCCAGTATGTCGGTGGATTCATCGACCGGCCGTTCCGGCTGGAAGTGACCAAACACTTGAAGTCCGGCCGCAACACTGTCCGCGTCGCGCCATTTGCGCCCGATAGCGCGAAGCTCGTGGTTTATTAACCCGGATTATTCATTGTATTGTGGGTGGAGCACGGAAACTCAATCGCAGTGGTGCGTTGCGCGAACCGATCTAAATAATAGAAATCAATTCCGTTTTACAAATTGGAAAACAGCCAATGAGACATTTATTCTTCCCACTACTGGTTTTACCCATGTTTCTCGTTCCTGTCGCGGCATTGGGTGCTGACGCAAAACTAAATGCGGGTGGAGCTAGTCAAGCCACGGGTGGGGCCAAAGCCCAGCAGCCTGCCACCGATCAGGCCCAGGCCGAGCCGAATGCAGACACTGATGCTGCTGACGCTGAAAAGGCTGATTCCGAAAAACCCAAACGGCCTAAGACGGGGGCGAGACCGACCTCGATTGCTATCACTGCCTTGTCGGGCGGGCTGAAGACGGTGACCATTCACTTTCGCTGGTCGTTGTTTCCGAATGCCTCAATCGAAGTGCGGCTCGTACCCGGCGAACCGAAAGAAGGGGCCACCGTGACTCCGATTTACTTCTCGGAGCACCTGAAAGGCACGGTTCGTGAGGCATTGTATACCTGTCTCGATCATACCGGCGAGGGTGGCCATACCCATAGTTTCACGAAAGACAAGATCGTCTACAAGATGATCGGCTGCCGCAATTCGTTGGGCAAACAAGGCGTACATGTCCAAGTTCATCCGGAAGAGAGTGATGCTAAGAACACCAATCCGGCCGCTGCCTACTTGCAATTGGATACCTGGGCAGTTGATCGGGAGACGTTGTCGTTGGACTTGGCTCGGGATGAGTTCGCCAAGTCAGGCACGCTCTTCGTGTGGTTCTTTCGTGGCGACCAAACCGTTTGGGAAGAACAGATTCGCTGGCCGGGATACAAGTAGTTTTTCCTAACGGGCATACGGGCAATCAACTTCTTGTTGTTCTCGCTGTCCCACGGCTCGTCGAAGCGATATTGTTGGTAGAGTATCGACTGATCCACATAGGGCAAGATGAGCACTCGCCAACTTACCGGCGGCTGATTCGGTTTCCGGCCGGCAGCCGCCGGCGGAAATGCGCCGTGGACTGAAACGGAGTTATGCAGGGCCAGTCCAAGCATCTTCAGGTTGTTCGACGAGATATTTTGCTGCGTCGGTAATGCACTAACTCATTTCGGCAAGGCTCTAACTCGCATCGGGCTCCTAAGCATCAGCATGGGCAAAATCGTCAGGCCACTGACGCCGCCGATGGACAGCGTCTGATGTGTTTCCACGACAATCCCTTCCTTGGTTCGCGAGACGGTGGTCACCGTCGGCCGCAAGTGCCGGCCAATCGACGGGGCCGGCGGCAACACCGAGATGTCAAGACCCATGCCTCCTCGCCCCATTTCGCTCGACGCGATGCCCAAGACGACCTGGGCGATCGGGTAGACGAGCTTGAACGCGGTTGGCGTGTCGAGATAGCTGACGGCAATAGGTTTGGTCGCCTCGAACGGCTCCGTCACGGTCGCGATGTCGGCCAACGACGGCGCGCCGAATTGGCCCGCTCGCTCCAAGTAGGCCTTCACATTCTGAGGAAACAGGGCGACCACCAATTTCTTGTCGGTGATGCACCAGGCAGGCGAAAAAGGCGAGAATTTGCCCAGTCGGGTCAGGTAGAAGATGTTTTGCTCGCCATACTTGATCTGCTTGATCTGCGGCTCCGGCCGGCCAAGCCCCGGCTGGGTCACTTCATTGGCCATCCCGCCCAACAGCGAGCCGAAGACGAGTTTGGCGTTGGCACCCACCAGGCGGTCGTGGTCGCGGATGTCGACGACTGCCGTCAGGCCGGTGAAGACCAAGTTGCCCTCGCTCGGCGCAGTGTAGACTCGCCAGACGTCGCCCAGCGATTGCAAAATGTCCTCGTAAAGTTTTACCTTCAGCCGCTCTTCAATCTGGCGCACGCCGCCGAGCAGTTCTTGCTGACCCCTCGGCTCCAGTCGGCCGACGGTTTCCAGCAGTTCCTTGTACAGCTTGGCCGCGTCCATCCGTGCGACCAGGGCGATCGTTGCGTCCTTGGGGATCGCCGTCAAATGCTCCTTGGTCAACGGTTGGGTGGTGAGAACCGAAAGCAGACCTTTCGGATCGCCGTCGATCGCCACTTGCGTGCGGCTGATGCAGCCCGATTCGTCCAGGCCGGTGAAGCTGGAGAGCGATTGAACCTGCGCAAGCCCGAGGCATTCGATAATCCTGGACAGCTCAGGCTCTACGCTGCCGGCGATTTTCACCAGTCCTGCGACGTTGACATGGATCAGGTTCGCCGGCCGCGGCACGGCAAGTTGTTGGCGAAGTTGCCGGAGCCACTCGGGCTGTTCCTGCCGGGCGCGCTCGACGATCTTCTCGGCCTCGCC
>JANXQG010000460.1 GCA_025356915.1 Planctomycetota bacterium
GGTGAACTGAAGGAATTGGGCCGGGTCGATGCCTTGCTGAAGGTTCGGGACGTGACCGAGATCCGCACCTCCGGCCTCAGCCTCGAGGCCCAGGAGGAAATCCGGCAGGTCGTACTGAAGCACCAAGGCACGATCCATAGCATCGGCAATCCCACCACGACGCTGGAAGAGTTATTCGTGCGAGTGATCGCAGAGAGCGAGGCCCATCCCGGTCGCCGCGTCCGTGCCGAACAGGCGGATCGTATCTCGAGCAGCGAACAAGGTTAGACCATGGTTATCGAGAATCTGCAAATCACGCCGCTGAAGGAGTGGCTCCTCGGTGCCGATTGGGCGAACGGTCTTCTCTGGCAACCGTTCGGAATCTGCCTGCTGCTGATTCTGCTGGTCGGAGGTGGACTAGGTTTGTTATTTGCCCTGCGGCACGGTTCCGCTTCTCCCGGGCCGACGACCTCTTTGTGGATAGGCGGAATTTTCGGGGTATTGTCGCTGATGGTACTCTCCGCCGTGGCCTTATGCTCCACGGCGGACACGCGGAATTGGCTGACCGAGTCCATCGCCATGCCGATGTTTGATGCCATGGTGCCTCTGTTGGGTTCCGACTGGTCCGGCGGTGCGCTGTATACGTGGATTGGGGTGGCGATGGGCCTGACGGGCGTGGTTTATGCCTGTAGTTGGCTGGCCTCGATCCTGGTAGGTGGGCCTTGGGTGGGCACGCAGCAATGTGGCCGAGCCATGGTCGGTATTGCCATCGATCTTGCCCGCATATCGGCCCGCCGCGTCTTTGCCCTGGCGTGGCTAGCGGTTCGCGATTCGCTCCGCCGCCGCGTGGTGGTGGTTTTTGTGGTTTTTGTGGTCTTGATCCTGTTCGCCGCCTTGTTCATCAAGAAAGATAGTCTTCATCCGGGCCAGCTTTATATCCAGGTGGTGTTGAACTTTACGGTCTATTTGTCGATGCTTTTTTCGCTAGTCCTCAGCGCGCTGAGTCTGCCGGCCGATATCCGCGACCGTACGCTGCACACGGTCGTGACCAAACCGGTGCGGAAGATCGAGATCGTGCTGGGACGCGTGCTGGGATTCATCTTCGTGGGCACGATCCTGCTGGGCGGCATCGGCTTGATCAGCTATGGTTTCACGGTCCGGAGCCTCAGTCACACCCATCAATTGAGGGCCGACATGCTGCACGGCAAATCGATGCCAGGCAATCGAGGAACGCTGTTGCAGGGCGCGACGAGCCGGTCACACGAACACGAGCACGAAGTGACAATCGATCCTTCTGGCGAGGCCACCGTGGAAGTGCAGAAGGACCACACGCACGATCTTTACGTTTCCGACAGTGGCGACAAGGCGATCTACACGCTGGGCCAGCCTAAAGGCCTACTGCAAGCCCGCGTGCCGATCTATGCCAAGACACTCTCTTTCCGGGACAAGACGGGTAAGCCGAAGGAGAAAGGCATCAATGTGGGCGACGAGTGGACCTATCGCAGCTTCATTGAAGGGCGAACGGCGGCCGCCGCAATCTGGACATTCGACGGCATAACCGAAGATCTCTTTCCCGAGGCGAAGTTCCCTACCGGTATTCCCGTGGAGATGACCCTCGAGGTCTTCCGCACCTACAAGGGGAATCAGGAAAAAGGCGTGTCGGGAACCATCGCGCTGGGCAATCCCCGGACGGGCAAGCGGGTGTTTCTGAGGAATTTTCTCGCCAAAAAATTTGCTACCGACGTGCAGATGATTCCCCGCAGCTTTGTTACTGCGGGTAGTGACGGCAAAGCGGAAACGATTGATCTTTTTCGCGATCTGGTCAGCGACGATGGCCGTTTGGAGATCACCCTGCAATGCCTGGAACCTCAGCAATACTATGGCATGGCCCAGGCCGATCTGTATCTCCGCGCTGCCGACGGTTCATTTGCCTGGAACTTCTTCAAGGGTTATCTCGGAATCTGGCTGCAAATGGCTTTGGTCATCGGCCTTGGTGTGATGTTCAGCACTTTCCTCAGCGGCCCGGTTGCGTTATTGGCGACCATGTTCGTCGTTATTGTCGGGCTGTTCAGCGGTTACATTGTTGTATTGGCCGGTGGTAAGATGGTGGGAGGCGGGCCATTTGAAGCGGCACAGCGGATTATGACCCAGGATAACATGGTCTCGGAGCTGGAGCCAGGCATGAAGACCACCGCCATCAAGGCGATGGACGAAGCGACCTCATTGATGATGCGGTATTTCTCCGCGGTGGTGCCGAATGTTGCCGACAATGACTTTGTCGACCGCGTGGCTTGCGGCTTTAACGTGGGCGGCGACCTGATCGCGCGGTGCCTTTTATGCGAGCTGGCCTATCTGCTGCCCGTAATCCTCTTAGGTTATGTATGCCTGAAGCAACGGGAGGTGGCCCAATGAGTTCCGGTTCCACGATAACGCCCCCCCCCAGTCTCAGCGCGGGAGACCGTTCTCGCCGCCGCAAGTGGATCTATGGGGTGTCGATGATCGTGCTGATCGTCGTTCTGTTTTGGCTGAGCTTTCCGGCGACGCTGAGCACGAAGGAGTTCAAGGGGCAGCCGGGCGGAGTGTTGGCCCAATACCGCGACCAGCATGGCTTGAGCCAGACCGAATTGGGCCAGATCGATCCGACCAGCGAAACGATTCGCTTGGCGACGTTGGGCATGCGTGGCATCGCCGGCACGACGCTCTGGTGGAAGGCGACCGAGTATCAAATGAAGAAAGACTGGACCCGCCTTCGCGCTACGCTCGACCAGATCAGCAAACTCCAGCCGCACTCGATTCTTGTGTGGCGCTACCAGGCATGGAATCTCTCCTACAATGTCTCGGTCGCCTTCGACGACTACCACGACAAGTTCTACTGGGTCATCGAGGGGCTGAACTACATGCTGGACGGCGTGCGCATGAACGACAAGGAACCACGGCTCTGCTGGGACATGGGCTGGTTCATTTCCAACAAAATCGGCCGCGACGACGCGGCCAAGTATTACCGCAGCCTTTTCAGCGGCGAACGAGGCACCGACGGTAAAGAACCACCCGATTATGTCAAAGACTTTCGCGAACGCTTTACCCCACCCAGCGGTTTCCCGCCCGGCAGCAACTTGCGCGACAATTGGCACGTGGGCAAGGCATGGTTCCTGGCTGCCGAGAGCAAGATTGCCCCGCCCCGCTACCCGGTTCGCGGCATGGCCCAGGTGATTTTTTATTCCGATGCTTCGACCTGTCAATTCTATTATGCCGACAACCTGGAAAAGGATGGCACCTTTGGTCAGGTAGCCCAACGGGCTTGGCAGAGCGCGGAAGATGAATGGCATGCATTCGGCGAACTGCCGATTGAAACCTCCTACGATGATCCGGTGAAAGGAGGGAGACTTGCCCTGCAACTGAACCGGAAGGAAGAATTGTTTGATTCCGCCGAAGAGAAGAAGGATCAACTGAATAAGCTCGCCCCGGGAGTGCGCGACGAATTGGAAAAGGAAAAACGACCCAACCTGGCGCCTGAGGACCGCGCAAGCTGGGATAAGTATCGCGAAGCCTTGGATAAGTACAAATATGAAAAAAAGAATCGCAAGGGGAGGAAGAGCGAGAAACCGCTGTTGCAGCCGAGCGTGGACGTGGACCTAAAGGAGCGCGCGGAAGCCAGGCCGGACGAAATTGCGCGGCGGTCGCCGCAGGCCCATCGCCAGGAAGCCTTGGACCTAGCCAAGGAGATCGAGAGCGACGAGACCCTGGCTAAGTACACGACCCGCCAGCGGTCGCTGGTCAACTTCGATTTCTGGCGAACGCGGGCCAGGGCCGAAAAGACGGCCGAGTGCCTAGCTGCGCGGAAAGCCATTCACGACGGCGACCGGGCATTCGCTAAAGGCGACTTAATTCGCGCCCGACCGGAGTATGAAAAAGGGATGCATGGCTGGCGCAAGGTACTCGATGACCCGGAGTTTCACCCGCTCGTTGGAGACATCTGTCTCGGCGGCGATCTGATGGACGTGATCCGCCGATATCAGAAGTGCCTCGACCAGGACGACCAGGGTCTGCCTCAGCCATTTATCCTACAGGACATCATCGACAGGCACGGCCGGCAGGAATCTTCGCCGCCGGACAACTCCGACAAGAAGGCGAAGTCGCCTCCTTCCGCCGCCGAAAAGAAATGAAATGGCAATGATCGGCACGACTGGGATCAAACAGGGTGTAAGGTCCCGCTTGGCTTTGCTGTTATTTTTCCTCACGGCCTCTCTGCCGATTCTTTCTGCCGCTCCCCCACGATCCCCAGAACCAATCCGCGTCAGCGGTCATCCGACAAACGCCAGCCCAGGCCCCACCGTACCTCCACCTTCCCCAGAACATATCCGCTCTTTGATCGAGGCATTGGGCAATGCCGATTACTTTGTCCGGCAAAAGGCCGAATCGGAATTATGCAAGATTGGTTTTGATGCCGTCGATGCACTCACTGTGGCCACCGAGTACGACGATATGGAAATCGCCACGCGAGCGAATCGGCTGTTGAATGTGATCCGGAGCAACTGGGCTGTCCCGGGTGAGTCTGCGGTCGTTTCGCAATTACTGGCAGGTTACGACTCCCAGGACGACGGCAGCCGCGAAGCCAAGATTATCGGCCTGATCCACCTTCCGGAGAATCAAGGGCTTCCGGCGATCTGTCGGGTAATTCGCCATGAACGATCGCTCCTGTTGGCAAAAATGGCAGCCTTGCGGTTGTTGGAGGCAATGGCCGGACCGGACCTGCCCACACCGCTCGAAAAGAGAGTAGTCCGGGATGTTCCCAGATCCTATCGGGACATTGAAAAATCAGACCTGGCTGCAACGCTGCAAAAGGGTCTGGGCACTTGCCG